>JBGPGQ010000005.1:0-27606 GCA_041483995.1 Bacteroidota bacterium | reverse complement strand
GGTGTTTGCTTCATCTCGGCATACTGGAGAAGCAACTCCCGACGGAACACATACAGCCCAATATGCTTGAAGTATGTGTGATGTTTGAGCCATGCTCCCTGGTCGTGGTCTCGGGCAAACGGAATTGCCGATCGGGAGAAATAGAGACAATAGCCATCTCTATCGAGTACCACTTTGACGATGCCCGGATTTGTCAGCTCTGCATCGTTTTCAATTTTTCGGACGAGCGTTCCGGCAAGAATCTCTTCCCGCTCTATAAGTGGCGCGACGGCTTCATCAATCATTTCAGGAACGATTAATGGTTCGTCACCTTGAACGTTCACGACAATATCCGCATCGGGGATATTCCGGGCAACAAACGCGACGCGGTCAGTACCACTTGCCAGAGATTCCGGAGTCATCACGGCATGTCCCCCGAAAGAGTGAACGGCAGACGCGATGCGCTCATCGTCCGTCGCAACAACGACCATATTGATCAGCCGTGCCTGCAACGTTCTCTCGTACACATGCTGAATCATCGGCTTGCCAACAATATCTGCGAGAGGCTTCGCGGGAAGCCGTTGCGAACCGTACCGTGCTGGAATTATTGCAACTGTTTTGGTCATCGGTCTCCGATGACTTTCGGTACTTTAAAGAATTTGTCTGTCTTCGAGGGTGCATTCTTCAGAACTTCTTCCCGATCAAGACTTGGTTTCAGAATGTCCTCGCGGAACACGTTCTGTGATTTGATCACCTGAGCCAACGGCTCAACGTTCGTTGTATCAAGAGAATTCAGTTGCTCCATGTACTGAAGTATCTCATTCATCTGTTGCACCAGTTTCCGTTTCTCTTCATCGGTAAACGACAACCGCGCAAGAGCGGCCACATATTCAACATCTTTGATCGTCACTGACATATTACGTCCTCACTATTGATTGACGTAGTGTTGTTCAATTGCAGCGTGTACCTTGTTCATCAGCGCAAGCTCCGCGTCTTTTCCTGTGCCGTTGGTTTCAATCGGCGATTCAAGTACTAACTCTACCGTTCCAGGCTGGATGATGATTGAATGCTTCGGCATAATATGAAAGCTTCCGTTCACCGTTAGTGGCACAACGGGAACGCCGGACTTTATTGCAAGGTTGAACGCTCCCCGTTTGAACGGCTGCAGTTTTCCGTCAAGAGTTCTGGTTCCTTCCGCATACAAGAGCACTGAAGCACCGTTGCGCATTGTCTCGGCAGCTTCATCCAGACTCTTCATCGCGTCACCACCCTTGCCTCGGTCAATTCCTATGTAGCTTCCCCATTTCAGCCCCCACCCGAATATCGGGATAATTTCCAACTCTTTCTTGTAGACAATCCGTATCTGATCGGGAATACCTGCAATGATCGCGGGAATATCAAACATGCTTGCATGATTTGAAACGTACACATAGTTTCGTAAGCGGTCAAGTTTCTCAAGACCCCGCACTCTGACCTTAATACCGCAAGTAAACAACACTACCCTCGCCCAGCCTCTCGCCAGCGCGTGGAACATAATACCACCCCGGTGAAACGGCATTGTGAGCAGTTCCAGCGCGCCAAACACCAGTGAAATCAGTATGGCCCCGGCAAATCGCAGCGATCCGACCAGTGTTCGCATCACGCCTGCAGCGTCTCAACCATTTTGATCCGCTTTGTAATCGAGGGGTGGCTATAGAACAGAAACTCGATCAGCGGATGTGGCTCAGGATCTGCCATGTTCGTTGACGCCAGTTTTCGCAGTGCTGAAACGAATGACACGGCGTTCCCGGTGGTCCGCACTGCAAAAGCATCTGCTTGCCGCTCGTGCTTTCTCGAGAGTATATTCCCGATTGGTGAAGTCATGAGACCGAAAACAGAAAGCCAGAGGGCGAGTATCGGCAGAGCTGCAATATCTGTAATTTCAGAGAAGCCAAAGAACGGGAGCGACCATTCGTATAGCTGTGAAGCAGCAAAGAGTCCCACAAACGTTGAAACGATTCCGACGACAATACCGATCAAAATATGTCTGTGCTTGTAGTGTCCAAGCTCATGGGCAAACACTGTTTCGATCTCATCTTCGGAAAAATCCTTGATCAGCGTGTCTGCCAGAATAATTCGTTTTGATTTTCCGATCCCTGTAAACCCTGCGTTTGCCTTTCGCGTGTTCTTACTCAGGTTGAATGAAAACACACCGGCAATGTGAAGCCCTGCATTGCCGCACAGACGGAGAATGCGTTCCCGCAACGAATTCTTTTCAATCGGAGTGAACTTGTAAAACAATGGCATGATCAGTACCGGGGCAATCCGCGCAAGCACAACGGATAATAATGTTAGAGCGGTGGCAACGGGAAGCCACCACCACCGGTCGTACACCTGCATACAATAGTAGAGCATAAGCAAGACTCCGACGATGATGGGGAGACTTACCAGCGTTCCTTTCATCCGCTCCCACGCCCAGCGTGCAAGCGACTGATTGGAGAGGTGATATGCGTGCTCAACGTAGAAGCCCGAATAGTACCCAAGCGGAAGCGCAACAATTGCCTGTAGAAGACCAACGTACAGCGCAAATACTACCAGCACTACGTATTCATTTGAAGTAATTGACTTCGCCACATTCACCGCCTCCATTGAATAGCCGAAGACGACAAGCATCAGCATAAGCACAAACGAAATCACCGACGAAACGACGCCGGTGAAGAGTTTGATGCGATTGTAAGTTTTTGCCTTGCCGGGGCTTTGGGAGGAATCGGAATCCGGAAGTCCCTCAGATGCCATGGCATCCTGCTGGTTGGGGTGATTGCAAATCAAGACCTTTTCGTTGCAGGTACTGGAAGCGCAGAAAATTGATTGCACCAGTGTAAATAAATCACCCCTTAAAATCAAGGCAGCCACACGACCTCTCATTACTGCCTTCGATGCAAGAACAGCGGGATCCATTGTGAGAAAAAATTATCCTTCCAACTGTCCATGCGTACTCATCATTCGACACTCCCAATCAAATCGTTATTAGCAGACCGCCGGAACACGACTCGGGCTTTTCCACCAAAGCGACTTCATTATTTGGAGTTGATCGAGGTTCCTTGACACCTTTTGAATGCTCCGACACAATAGGTGCAAGAGTTGACAATGTGCTCCCGCTTGTCTATATTGAACCTGCTTCAAATTGACCACCTGCCTGCACCAAATGTCGCCGGGGGCTCTTCTCGGAAATGCAGGCGTTCATTATACGTTATTCTAACAAGGAGTACTCCCACATGGCGGACATGTCATTAGATGCGCTGGGGATGGTTGAAACAAAAGGTCTAGTTGGATCCATTGAGGCCGCTGACGCAATGGTGAAAGCGGCGCGCGTACAATTGATTGGAAAAGAAGTGATCGGCGGCGGCTACGTCACCGTGATGGTGCGCGGAGATGTTGGCGCCGTAAAAGCCGCGACGGATGCGGGTGCGGCAGCAGCACAGCGCGTTGGCGAGCTTGTCTCAGTGCACGTAATTCCGCGTCCACACGTAGACGTGGAGATGATTCTCCCAAAACGTCCTGCGTCAAAGTAATCTTACTCTCATTGTGAACATTCGGCTTGCAGTTTGCCAGCGTGCAAACGAAGCCAGCCTTCTATGCTCGAATACGCGCTCGGTATGATTGAGACACGCGGCCTCGTTGGCTCCATTGAGGCGGCAGACGTAATGGTGAAAACTGCCAACGTTCACATTCTTGACCACGAATACATCAAGAATGGTTGGGTAACTGTCAAGGTCATCGGTGAAGTTGCGGCCGTAAAAGCTGCTGTTGACGCGGCCAGTGCAGCCGCCGCGCGTGTGGGTCATCTGATCACAAGTCATGTGATACCCCGTCCGGCGGAAGAAATAGAGAATATCATAAAGAAACTCCCCCCGACAAAGCCGGCAGTAGGACAGGTGTCGGAAAAGAAAAAAGCTGAGCCCCAACCTGCCGCAAACGATCTCTTCAGTGCCAGCGCGGATGATGTTGAGTACCGCGCCCAACTTGACGCAATGACTGTTCCTCAACTGCGAACGCTCGCTCGCGGCACTGGCGGATTAGCAATCGCTGGTCGCGAGATTTCAAAAGCTAACAAGGAGCAATTGATCCGAGAGTTGATGAAGAAAAGAACCGGGGCTTGACGCGATTTCCAACCCCCACGAACTCCATTGGTCACTCACTGATGGAGTTTTTTTGTATGGACTCTGAATGAAGAAAAGACGCATCTATATTATTTTCGTTGCAACTCTATTTGCAGTCCTTGTGTGGGTATCCGTAAACATGAGCTACCAGTATCAGACATCCGCTGCCGTTCCCCTTATCGTTCAGAATCTTCCCCCAGGAAAAGCAATCAAGACACCAATACCGCGCTTCCTGCAAATACGAGTACGCGGAGAGGGATGGCGGCTCGCAACCCTCGCGTTCGGTTCCGATCTGAAATTTGTTCTCGATGTCAATTCGCTTACTCCAAACCAACGTATGCTGACGATGAACGATGTCTCGGAGCGACTGAACATGCCTCCCGGAACTGTGCTTGCAGCGATGAAACCCGAATCACTCGTCGTTGACCTTGAGAAGTATGCGGAAAAGAGAATCCCCGTGATGCTGGATGGTGTTGTATCGCTACGAGATGGGTTCATTCAGATAAGTTCACCGACATTCTCACCTGAGAGCGTTACGGTGGGTGGAGCGATGTCTGTTGCAGAAAAGATCACATCGTGGAATACCGTGTATACCGTCATCAGGGATGTGAAATCCTCGCTTGATATCAGCATACCCCTTGCCGCGGCGGAAGAGTACCGGCTTTCTTTCACTCCATCAGAAGTCATGATGCACATGAAGGTGGAGCCATTTGCCGAAAAGCGTTTTTCCGGAATACCGGTGGAAGTGGTTTCTGCGCCATCTGATCGTGAAGTTATTCTCATTCCGCCAAAGATCGAGATCGTTGTCCGTGGCGGAATTGAACAACTCTCGTCGCTGACACCGGCGGATTTCCGCGCGTCGGTGGAATATGCGATGATTCTTTCCGACAGCAGCGGGACGATGGACATCGACATTAGCTCGCCGCCGGGTGCGCTAATTGTTAGCAAGAAACCCGACCACCTTCAGTACATTATCCGCAAACGACTCTAAGAAGAATGCGACTTGCAATCAACATTGACCATGTCGCGACCTTGCGCGAGGCACGCGGTGGGGTTGAACCCGATCCTGTTACAGCAGCACACATCTGTGAGCTGGCCGGCGCGGCAGCAATCGTTTGTCACCTGCGTGAAGACCGTCGCCATATTAATGACCGCGATTTGAAACTCCTGCGCGAGAGCATCAAGACAAAACTTGATCTTGAAATGGCTGCTACAAGAGAGATTATCGCCATCGCTATTGAGACGCTGCCCGACCTTGTTACGCTCGTTCCGGAACGGCGGGAGGAACTGACCACCGAGGGTGGGCTGGATGTGCGAGGACACAAACATCACCTGCGCGACGTGGTGAAGGAACTCCAGAGCCACGAGATTGAAGTCAGCCTGTTCGTCGATCCTGTACCTGAACAAATCGAAGCGTGCAAAGACACCGGCGCTGATAAAATTGAGATTCACACGGGAGCATACGCAAACGCGCGCAATGAACGAGAGGCACATATACTTCTCGAACAGATTCAAATTGCAGCCACGTCAGCCGCACGCCTTGGTCTTGGCGTAAATGCAGGACATGGTTTGAACTACCTGAACATCACGCCCTTCAAACAGATCTCCGAGATCGAAGAAATCAGCATTGGTCATGCTATTCTCTCCCGAGCGGTGTTCGTGGGACTTGACAGGGCCGTCAGGGAAATGCTGGCTTTGTTACGATAACACGGCTGTCTGTCGCTCCAAAAGAAAAACCCACCCCTTCGGAGGGATGGGCTTGTGAGGCACTTCTAATGTGTTGATCGATTAGTGATTCGTCCAGCTTGCACCGCTACTGTCTGACGAGAATGCCTCCATCTTCTGACCGATTTTCTTCTTCCTGCCGTACTCAAACGCTCGTTTCTTGGGATACGCGCGCTCATGTTTATTCTCTCGTTTCTTATACGGAGAAATCGAGGGTCCGTGCGACGGGACAAACGTCTTCATCTTTGTTGGAGTTGTTGAGGTTATTTCTCGCGGAGGGGGAGTAAACCCGGGATATGTCTTAACCGGGAATTTCTTTCCTATGAACTTCTCGATACCCCTGAGATGTTGCTGATCGTCGCGGGCAACAAACGTGATCGCATCGCCTGTTGCGCCGGCGCGCCCCGTTCGTCCAATACGATGGATGTAATCTTCTGCGTACTGCGGGATATCAAAATTAATCACGTGCGAGATACCATCGACGTCGATGCCGCGGGCAGCAATGTCGGTTGCGACAAGCACGCGGAACTGTCCTTGCCTGAACCCATCCAGTGCGCGTTGCCTTTGCGACTGCGTTCGATTCGAGTGAATAGCAATTGCCTTGACGCCCTTTCGTTCAAGGCGCCTGCAAATTTTGTCGGCACCATGTTTGGTGCGTGAGAAGACGAGCACGCTTTCCATTTTCTCTGCTTCAAATGCATGGAAGAGCAGGTCCATCTTCGTGTCCGGAGAAGCTGAGTAGAAATGCTGTGTGATGGTTTCGACCGGATTGCGTCTCTCTCCCGCCTCCACCATTTGCGGGTCACGCAGGATCCGTGCGGCCAGGTCCTTGATGTCGCCCGAGATTGTGGCAGAAAACAGCATTGTCTGTCGCTCTTTCGGCACTGCTGCAATAATTTTCTTGACATCGTTGATAAAACCCATATCCAACATTCTGTCTGCTTCGTCAAGCACAAGTATCTGCACCTTCGAGAGGTCGACTGTACGTCGTTGCATGTGGTCGAGCAACCTTCCGGGTGTTGCAATAACAACATCAGCGCCGCGGCGGAGAAGTTTTATCTGGTTCTCCATGCTGACGCCGCCATACACAGATACTGTGCGGAGCGCCAGGAAACGACCGTAGTTAACAACCGCGTCGTGTACTTGCTGTGCAAGCTCGCGTGTTGGTGTAATAACGAGCGCACGGACATGATGCTCTCGCTTGCCTGAACTGTTCGCGCTCGCAAGCCTGTGAAGCAATGGCAACACAAACGCGGCTGTTTTTCCCGTGCCCGTTTGCGCACAGCCGATAATGTCCCTGCCTTCAAGCGCAGGCTTGATGGCAAGTGATTGGATCGGAGTAGGCGTGGTATATCCTGCCGCGCGTATTCCCTTCATAACGTGGTCTGAAAGACCAAACGTGGTAAAGCCCATAAATAAATCCTATTGATAATAAATGATTGATGTGCGAATCCGCTGACTATGAGGCATATATGCCGTAGTACGGTCGCGATACTCTACAAAACCATGAAACGCACTTGTTAGATTAAGAGGCAGGAGTGTAGCCGAAGAGGATAACTTCTCTGTGGAGTACCCGGGGTGATCAGCGGAAAGCCGTCATCTCGACACAATCTTGCACATCGTCATCGGAGAGCGATTCTCAGATGTCCGCTCCCGATACATTGACCGTTTGCGGCTGGCTGCTTGGTTTGCAGTGATTACAAGATACATCTTTCGGAGGACAATTCCTAATGCGGGGTGAAAGCGGCGGTGGACCAGCTGGAACTCGTCGATACTTTGACTCCTCCCAATATTTATTTCGTTACGGGCCTAGCTCCGGTTCCATTTCGATTGATAATCCAGATTACGCCCTTGTCCTCAGTGGGTGCGAGCCTGCTAAATGCGACCTCGTGTGAATCAGGGGACCAGGTCGGGTATCCGCCCTCGACCAAGTCTATTTGAGTATTCCCATTCGTATCCATCAAACAAACCCAAGATGTATGAGTACGAGAAGAAGTCCACGCAATGGCACTTCCATCTGGAGACCACTTAGGATACAGATCATCCGAGACGTTAAACGTCAATCGGATTGCATTTTTTCCAGAACTATCCATCTTGAAAATTTCGGAAGTTCCAACTCCTATGAATCTATAGTGAACTATTTCTGATCCACCCGGCGACCAATCAGGATCTCTCCACTCACCGGTCCCGTGTTGACTTATATCTCTAAGACCAGATCCATCAGAGTTCACAATCGAAATTGCGTTTGCCCCATGTGGATCCTGGTAAGGAGTATCAAACACTATCTTTTGACCATCCAATGACCAGCTTGGAAAGAATGCACTGCCAACAAGAGTAATTCTGGACAAACTATCACCTAATGGACTAATCGTGAACAATTCTCCACTACTGAAAATAATCCGTGACCCATCTGGCGACCAGTCAGGGGTGTATGCAGGGCCCGCAATAACCAACCGTCTGTTGTTCCCGCTCGTATCAATTATGTAAATACCGGTCGGATACGATGCATCATTTAGGTCAACATTGGTATGTGTATATGCAATGAATTGTCCATCAGGTGACCAGGCAGGTGTATCATCTGTGGGTAGAGGGTTTTCATGGGAAGGGGTTCTAATTCCATCTCCGTCATCTCCAAGATCTTTGCACGACCAGTTGCCGCTCAAGACAATCATAGCAAAGGCTGTGAGTAAGAAAATTTTGGGTCGACAAGAAAATCGCACTCAGTGTACTTTTGTCTGTCGCGAGAGTGAATACAGAGAGATAATTAGAGCGGAAGTCAAGTAATCACAATTATCGATAAAGTCAAGGAGGCGACAGTTGCCCGTAGTTAGTGCAAATTCACCGGGCGCGCGCAATCTCAACAATAGCATCAAGAGCGCGCGGATCTTCCGACTGACCGAGACACATGATTGCATGTTTTCGTATCACGGCCTTTGGGTGTGTTTTGGCAATCTTGATCAGGAAGGATACTCCCTCATCATTTTCCATCTGCGCGAGTGAAAAGAGTGCCTGTTTCTGTACTTCCACATCCGCATCATCGGACGCAATTTCTTCCACGGTTGATATTGCCTTACGTGACGCTGTTTGTCCAAGCCAGAACACCGCCTTGCCGCGTATTTCTGAATTCTTCGCGCTGCGCGCGAGCATGATCAGAGATTCAAGCGCTTCCGGAGACTCCATCTGGCTGATGGCAAACACAGCTTTCTCGCGCAGGTCTTCGGAGTTGTCAGACTGCGCCGTCGTCATAAGCAACTTTATTGCATCCGGATTGTTCTGCTCACCAAGCCAGAACGCTGCCTGTTCCCGCACATCCGATGGGTACTTTCCTTGTAACACGCCGGAAAGAAACGCAAATGATTTAGACGATGGCTGGTGGGTTCCGATTGCCGTAACAAGATTTTCCTGCGCGTCCTTGTTCCGCACACTTTCGAACAATTCTCTCAATAGATCCGAGCTTTGACTATCCTCAGCGGGACCCAGCCAGAGTATCGTCCTCCCGTCAAATTCAAATTCAAGCTCCATGTTACACACACTCACATCCCGGATTTGAGCGGGGTCAATCTGGTGGGGCGGGAACTCAACTATGATAGCAAGGTCCTTCATCACTTTGATATCGGAGCGGCCCTTCCCCTTGATTCGCGCCAGCGCCTTCTGGGCCGCAGTCGCGATACTGGTGTCATTGCGTTGCTGGTCGATGATCTCATAGAGGGAAGTTGAAGTATTGACAGAGCCCGAGAAAAAGTTTCCGCTGCTCATGTATGAATTCTCGTTCATCAGCTTCTGGATACTGTAGACGATGCAATAGCCTTTCGATGCTTGCTGGCGGGCGCCTTCATTCAGAGCCCATTGCCACCGCTGCTCAAGAGGTTCTTCAAAACGCGGGTGACGAATGACACCCTGAGCAGTATGAACTGTACAGGGTGTGAAAAGGTAAGCAAAAACTATCAGTAGGGTGTGTTTCATGGCTCCTCATGCAAGCAGTATTCTGAAATCAAAAAATTCTTTTGTGCAATTACCGTCTTACTTCCCCTTCCCACCAACAATCTCCACCAAAGCTTCCTGTGCCTTCGGGGTACCGATTTGTCCAAGAGCGTTCACTGCAGCAGTCTTGAGTTTCTTGTTCTCATCCTTTTTCACGACATCGACAAGTACGGGAACGGCATCGTCGCTTTCGGTATTGGCAAGCGCGTAGATTGCAGCAAGCTTGAGTTCAACGTCCTTTTCTTCTTTCAGGATTTGCGTGAGGAGTTTTACCGAACCATCGCTTTCCGCAATTTTGTAGAGTGCAGCCTTCTTGACCTCGGGAAGCTTCGTGCTGCGCATGATATCGAGCAGCACATCGGCGGAACCGTCACCGAGCATATTGCCGAGCGCGTACACTGCCGTTTTCGCAAGCTGCTCGTCCTGTTCGTTCTTTGCGTATGAAAGAAGTGCGGCCCGTGCTTCGGCATTGTCCGTATTGCCGATTGAATACAACGCTGCTTCACGCGTGTGTGCATCCGGGCTTGAAGTGAGGATCTGCTGCAACGCCTTCACTGCTTCTGAATTGCCTGTGTTGCCAATGGCATACACCGCCGCTTTGCGCAGTTCCTCATCGGAGTCTTTGAGTGCAACTTCCTTTAAGGCGGAGATGGCGTTGACAGCATCATGATTGCCGAGTGCATACAGGGCAGCTTTTCGTACTTCGCGTGATTTGGCTTCTTTGAGAACGGTCCCGAGCGCCATATTCGCCTCGTTCCCATCAATATTGCCTATGGCATAGGTTGCAGCCTTCGCGAGTTCTTCATCTGTTTCCGTTCTGGCAACGTCGAGCAACGTTGCAAGTGCTTCAGCGTGCTCGGTATTACCGAGAGCATACAACGCTGCTTTGCGAACCTCTGTGTCTATTTTCGAGCGGAGTATTTCATTGAGAGCAGTAATCGATTCGGGCTTATCCGCATTGCCGATCGCGTACACTGCATCCTTGCGGACCTTCGCGCTCGGGTCAGTCTTTGCAATTGCCAGCAGCTTCGCAAATGCTTCCTTCGATTCGAAGTTGCCCAACACGTACACAATCTTGCTGCGCATGTTCTCGCTCTGCGACTTGTCGTACAGGTTCAGAACGGCAGAATACGCCTTCTCGCTGCCAACGTTCTGCAACGCGTACAGTGCCGCAAGCTGTACCTCATCATCCTCTTCCGACTGGAAAGACTTCACGATCGTTTCATACTCGGGTTTTCCGCTCCGCGCAAGCTGTGAACCTATGCGGACGAGATTTGATTTCGCGTCCCCCGCCCATTTACTCTTTGGGTACGACTTTATGAAGTCCTGGTAGCAGTCGAACACGCTTTCCGGTGACTCCCCAAGCTTTTCCCTTGCGTAACATGACCAATAACGTCCTCCTTCCGCCCAACTGGATTTCGACTGACTGTTGATCAGCTCCGCAAATGTCTTCTTTGCCTCAGCCCACTTTCCGTCGAGAATGTAATCATAGCCCTGCTGATAGAGCTTGCTACCACTATCCTGGGCAAGGACGAGGGCAACCGCGAGTAGAAGCACGCCCGCGATGAATGCCGAGGGCCGAAGGAAGCGTTGCGTTGTTTGACGTAGTGTTGCCATAGTGTTCTCCTTGGTCAACTGTTTGGTTTTTCAGTTTTTGGTTGCGGGGTGCGTTTGTCCATCTGCATCTGCTCAAGATTGATCTTTAGCAGAAGAGCGCTTCTGTCCACACCACTTTTCACGATCTCGATTGCCGGATAGTCATACTGCTCCTCAAGGTTGGCAATCTGCAACATGATCACTTCAAGGTCCGAGACCAGCTTGCGCAACCGGGCCTGGTCAGGACCTTTTAACTCTGCCTGCAGAGCATGTGCCTCACTAAGAAGCTCGCGCGAAACACGCCGTTGCCTAGACAGATCAACAACCCGTCCGCTCGTACCGGTTGTGTCGAAGTTGACGATCCCGAGCAACAGAGTTCTTGAGCGGTCGAGATATTCTTCTGCACGTTTCACTTGTTCGACCTTCAAAGCAGCGGGAGAAGATGACTCTCCGGATGTGAATGACTGCTGAAACGACGGTTGCATCATGAATCGTCCGACCGCGATGCCGAATGCAACAAGCAGAATCGCGGCACCGGCCGCGTAGGCAATCTTCGGCTCAAGACGGATAAGAATCTGTAAACGATCCAACCAGAAAGATTTCCTCGGTGCCACAGCATCACGACGAATCTGCGATTCCAATCGCGTCCAGTAGCCACCCCAGTATGCCTTATCTGGTTCGGGGCGTTGACGCTGGTGCATGACGCCAAGCGTTGCTGCCACACGTTTATGTATTTCTGCACATTCAGAACAAACGCGGACATGGCTGTCAAATAGTTCCTTCTCCTGAGGCAGAAGCTCGCCGTAGAATGCCTCCACCATCAGCTTTTTGAATTTCCTATGTGTCATCGTTCCCCCAATCCAAAATCCTTCTTGTAGAACGACAGTTCCTTCTGCAGTTTCTCGATTGCATGAAAGAGCGTACTCTTCACTGTCCCAACAGTGACAGAGAGTGTTGTTGCAATTTCCTTCATCGACAAGTCGTTGTAATGACGCAGTACAAATACACTCCGTTCGCGTGGGGTCAATCGTCGTAATGCGATGTCAATGTGCTGCTGGATCATCCGTGATTCCGTTGCAGTGACGGGATGCGTTGCGTTATTGTCACTCGTCATACCATGTTCTCCGGATTCCATATCCTCTCTCAACTCCATCATCATTGTTGCCTTCTTTGACCGGCGATCCAAACACACATTGATTGCAATCCGGTAGAGCCATGAGCTCACCTTTGCATCGCCTCTGAACGACTCGAGGGAGCGGTACACCCTGAGAAACACATCCTGTGAAACGTCATCCGCATCGTGCGGACTCCCCGTCATGTCCAGCGCAAGATGGTAGACCATCCTTTTATACTGCTCGACGATCTCCCGGAATGCGGACATATCTCCGCTTCGGGCTCGCTGCATGAGTACGGCTTCGTCAATCAACAAGGCTCCCTGTGTTCTGGTAATAAGACGGCCCGAAGCTCTGAAAGGTTGAGAGCAATTGTAAGAAGAATGAGAGGTAGGTGGTGGGCACAGAGGTTCAGCGGACGACCGGAACAGTTGTCCTATTGCCTACTGTTATTCGCATCGGTGAGTTTCTTCATTTCCTCCTCCACTTGTGTTTCCAGTCGCTCCTGAAAATCATAGTCATCGTAGTCGCCCACTTTCTCAAACGCGCGCCATGCATCCACTGTTTTCCCTAACTTTGCATAGGTCTGGCCGAGCTTGAACCATGCGTGCGGAATGATCCATGCCTCGTTGACCGGCCGTTTTTCCAGTAGTTGATTGGCAGTCACAACTGCGCTCGAAAGAGAATCGGCATCAAATTGAGCTTGCTGGATGCCGTAGAGTGCCCGCACTTGAATGTCCGCGTTATCGGCGGCTTTCTGGAGACCTTCGTTATACAATTGAATCGCTCTATCGTACTTCTTTTGCGAAGCTTCATTTCCGCCCTTGATGACCAAAATCTCTGCTCCGGTCAGCGGATGATTCAGGAGATCCTGGCCGCGACGATAGTTGAGCATATCCCATGTGCGGTTCTGGGAATCCGGTTCTTTCATTCGCCGGCAAAGCTCAACGGCAGCCTCCCGGTCACCAGCTATCTCGCATGCAAGCGCTGCCCTGTAGAAAGTACGGTTGGGCGTTCTTTCATCGTTGCGAGTCATCTTCATGTATAGGCGGTAATTGGTGCACGCGTTGGAGAAAGCATTGAGACTGAAGTAAATGCTTCCGAGTGTGCTGTATGCAAACTCTTCGCCGTAGTGCACCTTCTTGCGGTTGTTCAACTCGATTGCCTCACGGGCTGTCGACATCGCTTCGTCGAAGTTGTTGAGGCGTTGTTGCATTGCAGCATATGAAACAAGAAAAAGGGTGTTTTCAGGAAACTCTTTGCGGAGTTCATTCAAGTATCTGATCGCCGTGTCCTGCCGCCCTTCGGCAAACTGAAATTGGGAGAGGAAGAATTTCGCCTCCGCCCGTGTATATATTCCCCTCTCCGCGGCAAGCTTCAATGAGCGCAGGCCCCCATCCAGATCACCTTCGAGCCCGAGAATGCTGAGTATCCATTTCATCGACTTAGGAACCTTGGCCAGCAAATACTTAAACAGACCAAAGCCCATGTATGCATCGTAAAGGTCCGGCTTTTCTCTGACTGCTTCCTCGAGAAGCAAGTATCCTCTCCGTCCATCATTTGCCGCTTTGAAAGTGGAACCACTTGTCTGGTAAGCAAGCCCGCGGTATCCGTAGATGCCCCCAAGATAGAACTTCGTTTGGGCATCCTGATCATTCTGGTCCAGTAACCGATCACATATCTCGATGACTCTCTCAGACCCATCGAAAAAAGATGCAAGTTCCTTCTCGTCGCGATTCAGACCGTACAGGTAGAAGTGAACCATGCTCTCAAAAAATGGCCCGCGCGGGTCACCCGGCGCCATACGACTCACGGCATTGAATGACTGCATTGCGCTGTCCACTTCGAGATCATAAAGTTGATGAACCCCGCGGATGGTAAGATCATGCACCCGCGCCCAGTCTATAGGTTCAGCATTGCATTCCAGAATGTAAGCCAGAGCAAGCGCAATGAGGGGAACGGTTTTCACGGCAATTGCATCTCAAGACATCATTCTTATTTCGGGCGGAGAGCTCAGGTGTTTACCTCACCAGGACCATTTTTTTTGTTTGCGTGAATTCACCAGCCACGAGGCGGAAGAAGTACACGCCGCTGGGCGAACCGGTTGCGTCCCACCTGGTGGTATGCGTGCCAGCATTCAATTTGTCCGACACAAGCGTTGCGATTTCACGGCCAAGGAGATCAAACACCTTCAGCGTAACGAATGAGGAATGAGGAATAATGTATGATACGGTTGTAGAGGGATTGAATGGGTTGGGATAATTCTGTGATAGTGAGAAACTCACCGGGGCCTTTCCGTTTTGACCCCCCACTTCCACCAGGGGAGATGTAATGCGACCATAGTATACATCCTCTTCCCCGTTGAACGTGCCGGCCCATGCGAGATCAGCGCCAGCAGAATCTGAGACCATGTGAAAGTAGTCACCCATCTTTTCTTGTTGTGGCCAACCCACATGCGGATCGAAAGCTTCGGAGAGGCGTGCGTTTTCAGACCATGTTACGCCCGCGTTGGTAGAGTAGGAATAATAGAGTGATGAATTGATGCTTCCGGGATTATCGCGCGTATCAAGCCAGACCACGTCGATGCGCCCGGTGGGTGCAACCGACATTGTTCCGAACCACTGCCATGCTTCAGCACCGGGATCGTCGTTAACACGAACCGGCGCACTCCATGTGGCGCCACCATCGGTACTTCGCGCGAACATTACATCCAGTGGATCGGAGACCGAAATGCGTTGAACTGAACAGAGTAAATAAACATTACCCCTGCTCGGCCCGTTGGAATGATCAACCGCCACCCAAGCCTGACCATGTAACCCCCCCGGGTTTGGACTTTCCGAGCCTGCGAACGCGACAGGAGTACCATCGAGACTTGCCACCGATATCGTATCCCAGGAAACGGTTTGATTGGCATGCCGCGCGCTGGTGGACTTTGCCACAACAAAATCGGTAAACCCCACTCCACATAGATACAATTCTCCTGCGTTACCGACAGCAAGGGTTCCCCAAAAGGGGTCTTCGGGAGTTTCAACACAACTCTCGTAGCTTGCATTTCGATCCGTTGAGCGCGTAAAAGATCCCGGAGGACAAATGCTGAAGCTCGCATTCCAAGAGGCGTAGATATTACCTTCTCCAAGGCTTGCGGTTTTATCAATGATCATCCACTGCTTGTCGCCACCCTGAGCGAATGTTCCCCCGTCCCACGCTGCGCCGCCATCGGACGATTTGAAGACGTTACAGCTGTAATCGGAACCGGCGACGGTCAGACTGTTATAGTAGAAATTCCCTTCGGCGTCGGAATCGAAGACAGGATCGGAGCGAAAAATTCCCGGGTCGAGCACTCCGGGGAAAGTCCATGTATGTCCACCGTCTGTGGTATAGGCGTAGCCCGCCTGCCGGAAGTTATTCGTCACCGTATTGAACTGTCGCCAGCCTATAGCCATTCTGTTTGGATTGGTCGGATCGACGGCAATGGAAGGCTCATTCGCCGCATCACCGAGAATATTGTTACCGAATTCGTCCACATTCACCTGTGTTGCAAAAAAACCCTGGGACGAAATATGATAGGCCGGTGAGGTTTGCCTACCCTCATGTGAAGAGGGAACATACTTATCGTCGGGAACTTCAAGTTGCATCCGCCGAAAAGCGAGAGTATCCCTTCCGGAATTTTGAGTTGTGGCGAAGGTCGGAGAAGTCAGAACAATCGCACATGCACATACAAGCACAATGCTCTGGTTCGTTATCGGAAGTTTGGTGTTCATGCCCACCTCTTTATGAAAAATAAGCCCGGAGATATGCTGCTCTTCCTATGATCTAACAGGTCTATTTGATACGGGGTTCCCCACTATGATCGGGAAATATTCACAGAGAATCCAGAAGCGGGGGCCCTACGGTGAGTTTGCTCCCAAAAGCAGGAACTTCACATCCACATCTTCACTGCGTGGGGCACATTCTTCTGTGCCGCTCTTGCCACACTGGAACTTCCAGGTGGCGAAACGCGGCTTCGTTGATGAGACACGTCGCTCCCATTTGTGGCACGTGCCTTGCACTTCACCCTCCCATCAACAGTAACACTCATCTCACAATCCAACAACATATTACAAGGAGGTAGTTATGACAACAACATCATTGGTAAAAACAAGTGCAGCCGGGTTTTTTCTCTCCCTGCTTATCGTCGGGTGCAGCCAAAACGACCAGAGCCAGCTTACCGGCCCTGAGTCATCCCCATCCATCGCTACGGCAACCACGAAACCCGTTGACCCTAACTTGAGTGGGGGAGATAATAGCGAAAGAATCAGGATTCAAGCAAGACTCTTTGCCACAGAAGCCGGCCCCGCCACCAAAGGTCGTGCGCGATGGGAGAACAGATCGGACAGGATAAAATTCACCACAGAGCTCCAACACGTAGTCACTTCCGGTGCACATGAAGTGAAGGTGAACGGCCTGTCGGTTGGGTTCGTTAGTATAGCGTTAGGAAGAGGCGAGTTGGAGTTGGACACCGAGCACGGTGATACTGTTCCGTCTATGACAATCGGTGACCTTGTCGAAGTTTTCAACCCAACGGGTGCAGTCATTGCAAGCGGACATCTTCAGTAATTAATACTGTTTCCCTCGCAGGAGTGAATGAACTTCACTCCTGCGGATATGTTTTTCTTACCCTCCTAACGGCCTTGTCGTCCCCATTTCTTCCCTTAATTGGTCTCCTTCCGTGCAACACTTTTCACGGTGAGCCGTATTTGTATGCAAGATCTCGATGCCTGGTCGCCCGCGGTCTGCAAAAAACACCATCCTCATATGATCCGACTCTTGCCGGAACTGGCAAGAGCGCGGACATTTCACTCAACAACAATTGTTCTTTTATTGAGGAGGAGGAATGGGATGCGACACGCGACGTTGTGCGTAAGAGCCGTCTTTAGCTGGGCATTGCTGTGCGGATGGAATGCAGGAGCCACCGAGGTAACAAGCAACTTGCCGGTGGTTGATGGAAAGATCGAAGAGAGAGAATGGGCAACCGCAACTCTGCTGGACAAGTTTTATACAGTTGTTCCAAAGACTGGGGAGCGCAATGAGGACAGCACCCTTGTGTACATCAAGCAATCTCCCGATGCGCTCTATTTCGCCTTCAAGTTCCATCCCCGTAGCAAAGTCATCCGCCAGTCGCTAATCCGCGATCAAAGCTCCGACGAAGAGAATGAATTCTTCATCCTCCTGGATCTGGAAAACAAAAACCAGAACGGCTACATTTTTATCTTCAACTTCATCAATAACCAGCGGGATATGGCGGTCTACAACCAGCGTAATCTGGCGTTTGAATGGGATTGGGTCTGGCAGTGCAAATCGGTTGTGTACAAAGAACCAGAGGTAAACGAACCGGGTTACATTGAAACGGAAGTGCGGATTCCCGTCGACAAAATTCAGAACAAGGACCGTCAGCAAATCGGTATCGACCTGCAGATGTTCGCGTACAAACCGGACGGCTCATCGTACTTCTATGCACTTACCCCGGAAAGCGAAATCCTGACGGTGAAGAGCATGTACAAACTCAACATCGAACCGTTCGACGAAAGCTTTACACCCGATGTCTCGGCAATTCCCTTTGCTGTCGGACAAAAAGTGCAGAGTACCGCAACCACCGGAACTTTCGGCGGCGACCTTAACTTCTCACTCGATAAGCATAAACTGAAAGCGACAGTCAACACAGACGAATCAACGCTCGAAGCTGATCCCTTCCAGTTCTCACTGTACGGTCAATCCATCTTCCTGGTAGAGAAACGCCCGTTTCTCAGCAAAGACCTCGATATTTACCGGATGCCCATCAATATTTTTTACACACGAGCCATTCAGGATATTCAATGGGGAGGCAACTACACATTTCGCAGCAATGATGTAAAGGCCGGTCTTGTTTCCGTGGAAGACGAGCTCGATTCCGATGGCGACGGAAAAAAGGAGCAGAGGCATCTTACAGTTGCGCGTTCAACATGGCAGGGAAGCACCTTAAACCTTGGCACAACGCTGCTCTATGGTAGAAACTCTACCACAAAAGCCATTGAACGCGTTGTCAGTCTCGACGGAAAGGTCGAGTTGCCGCTCGGTTTTCGCTTTCAGCCACAGTGGATCACAAACACAATCGGAAACGCGTACCAGGTGCAGCTTTCATTGCCGCGCGACTGGGCTGGTGGTCTTTATGGCGGGGCGCTCTATCGTAGATTCGGGTACGGCTTCAACGTCTCAACACTCTTCAACAACTACGGCACTGAATATCATGAACGTGATGTTGAACTCGGTTATCGGAGTGTGAGCAATCGACAACTCTTTTCGCAGATCGAGCTGGACGCCGAGTACTACAAAGCTGCAACACTCGCAACCGGATTCGTCTACCAGGAATACGGCGCTCTCTATGTTTCCAATCTCCTGCTGGAACAACTCCAATTCTCACATCGCATCGAAGTGAACCGTCCGGAAGAGCAAACGCCACAGGGTATCATCACGCATAAGAACACGCTGCAGGACCACAGTGCAAAACTCATTCTCGGTGCGCAGGCAATAACACTCGGATACAACTTCGGACCGTACTACGGCACATACCTGAAGAACCCCTACGCGAACGCGCGCATCATTTTGTGGGAACGATTTGCATGGGACATTACGCTGAACCGCCTCAGTTACGCAAACGTGCGGCAAACAATTGTCCGTCTCAAGCTCGATGTGCGCGTGATGGACAGGCTCTACTTCCGCTCATTCGTTCAGAAGGATGACTACCGCAAGCTCGGGCTTTGGAACACGTTGTTGCAATACGAATTCTTCGCCGGCAGCAACGTCTACCTTGTGCTCAACCAGGTGGGCGAACATTTCGAGCAAAGCGGGCAGTTTTTCAAGATGGGGTATGAGGTGAATTTGTAGTGGCGTTCCTGGACATTCAAGAAAAGACTTACCACCAGGCACTAAGACACGAAGTTGATAGTATGAGAATGAACCGCAGCGGCCACTTATGTTTGTCCGCAGCTAGACCACCCCCTGCCCCCTCCTCGGCTTTGTTTTGTCTTTAGGAGGAGGGGTGTGTTGTGCTCAACTACTGAACGAGAACTTCCTTGTCCAATACTGTAATCTTCATCGATGGATCGGTCTTTTCGAGAATGGGTTTGAGCCTCTCTACATCCCCATAAAAAACCATATACAAGTTCTTTGGGTCAAACACATCCTCTATCATTCTCCTGGCAGTTGAAAGATTAACCGCGTCGATTTTCTTGTAGTATTCCTCCTTGGTCAGCATGGGAATACCATAGCGATCGCGATTGATTTCACTCGTAAGTTTGAATCTGGGGTCGAGCTGGTAGGCATACCTGTTCTTGAAGGCGCTATTCCGCCGCGCAAGACCCTCTTGAAACTCCGCATCATCGGGAAATGCCTGAATGAGTCGCAACATTTCAGGAATGAGCTTGCTGGAGGTCTCCGGCGTCGGATCGGCATAATAGTTTATCCGTCCGGGCGCATCGGTACCCGGTTGATTCCATGCGTACGCGCCGTAGCACCAACCGTTCTTTCCTCTCAGCACATCAAACAAAAAACCCTCCGAACTCCCGAGCGCATCAAGTACAAGGTTAAGGTCGAACCGGCGATCATCCGCGGAGCGAATTCCCTTGTGCGACCACTGCAGCAGGTCGTTCGTCGCCCCGGGTGACGCCACGATATATGCCTCATGCCCCTGCGCAACCTTTACGGCCACTTCCGGTTTCAGGACGAAACCATCAACAGACCGGCCCTTGGTGAAGAGGGTGGTCCGTTCAGTAATCGCATCCTTTGATAGATTCGAGATGGATGTCAAATACAGTACTAATGTCCGGCGTGCACTATCCCAATACCGGACCACGTCATCCCTCGTTATGCGGTTGAAGGCTGCCTTCGATCCGAACTTGCCAAACCGTGTTCCTCCGTACGCGACATAGTCACTCGCCTGGCCAAGTATGCCATCAGCACTTTGCAAAGCCGCATCAAGCTCGTTCAGTTTTTGCTTCCTCACAAGGTCCAGCTCTTCTTGTGAAAAATTCGCCTCCTTCATAATCGTTGCGGTCAGACCCAGTACCGCGTCGAGGTTTTTGGAGAAGCATGAGATGCTGACCGTGAAATCCGTTTCTGATGTCCCTGCGTTCACATCGGCGCCGAGAAGTTCAAACTTCTTCGAGATCATCTCGTGGGTCAGAGACGGTGTCCCGCGAAAGAGCAGGCCGGCAGTAACGTCGGCGAGGCCGGCCAGGTCTTCCGTCTCTTGCTGCGATCCCGCGCCGTGGAAAACCAGCGTCACGGATGTCATGGGAACACGTGCATCCTGTTGATAGTACACCTTGTTGTTCGTGATCGTATCTGCAGCCCGGCTTCCCGCCACGCCTACAAAGAAAAACAGGATAGCAATCATACATGCGCGCATTCTCATGATTTCTTCTCCGGATTCAGTTTCACGGTTGTTGACTTGGCCTCAAGGATATATTTGGTGATCACTCTCTTGATGTCGTCCTTGGTGACCTTCTCTATCTGCCCGATAATGTTGATTTGAAACGCAAGGTCATTTGCATAGCTGTAGCCATTGCCAAGCAGGCCAGCCAACGAAGACGGGTTTCTCACAGATCCGTAGAGCTCCTTCATCATGTTGTTCTTCACGATTTGCACCTGGTCGTCGCTGATCTTTCCCGACGCAAGCTCGGCAATGGCGTCATGGAATATCTTTTCAACATCCTCGTATGGTTCTCCGTCCGAAAGCTGCACATAGAACTCAAACGTGCCGAGGTCTTTTGACATGAACGCTTCAGCAGTCAGCGATGTCACCTTGGCGTTATCCACAAGCCGTTGAGTGAGAACCGCCGATTTCCCGGAAGTCAGCAGGCGGCCCACCATCGAAATCGCCGGATAATCAGGATGACGCATGTTCGGGATATGCCAGACCTTCGCAAGGGCTCGTTGAGTTGCTTTGGGGTGAGTGACTGTTGCCGACCGGTCTTCGAGTTGCGCGGGCTCTGTGGTCACTTCGCGTTTTTTTGTCTGGCTGGGCTTGTAGTTTCCGTACGACGTTGCAATAGTCTGCATGGTCTTCTCGGGGTCAACGTCTCCCACAACAATGATCAATGCATTGTTAGGTGCGTAGAAGTTCTTGTAGAAGTCCTTTGCTTCCTGCACCGTAAAGCCTTTTATGGATTCTTCCGTCCCGATGCCATCGTACTTGTACGTGTGTTTTGTATACGCGAGATCATACACTTTATTCCACTGGAAACGGCTCGGGTCGGAAAGGCCGCGCTGTCGTTCGGTGAGGACGGCTCCCTTTTCAGTTTCGAACATTGTAGAATCTATGGCAAGGTTCACCATTCTGTCCGCTTCAAGATCGGTAACAGATTCGAGCTTGTCTTCCGGGAAGGAAAAAAAGTACACTGTCTGGTCTCGTGCGGTATATGCGTTTGTACCACGCCCGCCATTCCCGTTGACGAACTTGTTGAACTCCCCCATCGGTCGGTGGGTGGTCTCGCGAAACATCATGTGTTCGAACAGATGAGCAAGTCCCTGGTGCCCGGGCGCTTCATCGGCAGAGCCGGTCTTGAACCATGTTTGATATGTAAAGATCGGCGTGGTTGTGTCCCGCACGATTGCCACTTGCAAACCATTCGGAAGTTGGTACTGTTTGATGGTAAGGCTTCCCAGCACATTGATCTCATTGATCTTCTCGTACGGCTTTTTACCGGAGAGATCCGGAGCTTCGTGCTGCGCCGAAGCATGTATATTGAGAACTGCAAGAGCGAGGACAAACGCCCCAGCCCGAATAATCATTTTCATGGTGCCTCGGTTATGTTGGTTGAATAATGTGCGATGGGCTTTTGACTGGTACAACGACCGGTAGATAATACGGAAATTAAATTGGAAATGTTACGGGATACTGTACATCTTGGTGGACGGCAAATTACATTGCCGGATTCCCCGTGTAGAACTGCATCATATCCATGGCAAAATGAATACACCAGAACCAGAGAATGTCTTTTGATCGCTGGAGAACGTAGACGATTGCCGAGCCCAGCGCACCATCGATGATGACATCACGTGTCGCTGTCATGAATGATAACCCTTCGCTCAATTTTGCCGGGTAGTGAGATGCCGAGAAAAGAAATGCCACCGCGACAAGAACAATAAGGAACCATTTTGACCCGATCGCCGATTGGAACCGGACAAAGACCACGGCAATGGCAATATCTTCCAGGAAGATCTGAACAGCATAGCCGGCGTTCTTCGGATGATAAACATTCCCAAGAACACTGCCGAGGGAATCTGACGGCTGCCGTATCAACACGAATACACACACAGCTATGATGGCAAGAACAAATCCAATTCCGAGCCGCTCAGGTAAATGACGCGCAGACAACCAAGCCGTGGTAAATGGTTGACGCCGCACGATGAGCAACAGGATGAATGGTGAGAAAATAATCGTCTGGTTCAACGCTTCCGTCACTACGGGGCCGAAGATCGATGACTTCGGCAAAAGGAAACCAGCGGAGTAAAGTTGACCAATACCAATTGTTGCAACGGCAGCGACGAATGCCCAGAGCATGTCCCACCACGGATGAGTGAAATGATACTCTGTGTCAGAATTCCAGATTTCCGGTTTCCACCTGTTGGCCATCCACCAACCAAGCAGGCCAATGGTGTATGCACCGGTAAGAGCGAAATAGTATGAGGAACTGAAGGAGTTCAACCTGTTCACCTGGGTGTGTTTCGCCTCCCGATGGAATTGGCGATGGCGGGCTTGGGATGGGTGTAACAACCTGTGCTTAGTACGCACACTGACTGGAAAATGTTGCAAGTGGTTCGGCGTCCCCAACGACTGAAGACAATATTCCTGCCGACTTGGTAAATGCAGGAGCGCGGATCCCCCTTCTGTACAGGAACAAGGTAACAACTACCCTGTTCATCGGAATCTGTTCTGATTTTGACTGTATAGTTATTCAACACCCTCATGGCGTCCCCTCATTCATCATCGGAAGCAGCCTTTCTTGCCGACGGATGCATTGGCTGACTTTTTGCGGTATAGTGTATACGCAGTTTTCACATCGTTCTTCTTTCCATACCCATGTTTATTTCACCAAAGGAGTCTCTATGAGATACCTGTACATATTTCTGATGCTTGTCTGTTTCTCGTTCGCGCAGGCGCAATTGACGGTCGAGTCTTTCACTCCGGCGAACAACAGCACCAACGTTCCCTTAAACACATCGATCAGTCTGACATTCAGTGCGGCGTTGGATACCACGTATCAGCTTGAATCAAAAAACGGAATATTCTGGAACATTGACAGCCTCTCTGCCCGGCACTACAGCCCGGATCGCAGGACTGTGACGTTCGATGTCGTATTGTCACCGTCGAAGGTCTATGTTTTCTGTGTCTTCTATGCGCGTGCACAGGGTGGAGCAACTCTGCAAACGCCGGTCGGTTTCATGTTTACCACGGCATCATCATTTCCTCCCTACTCTGAAAGCGGAAACGTGCTAAGTGGAACGACAGGAGTTTCACCGGCAAACGCGCTGGTCCTTCTTTCGACAACCCCGGTTGGGAACGGTGACCCGAACCCGGTCTCCGGAGTGATTGCGGACGCCTCGGGCGGATATGTCCTCCCTCATGTCGCGAATGGCACATACTATCCGGTCGCGGCCAAGGACGCCACGGGGGACGGCGAGATTGATCCCTCCAACGGAGATGTGGTTGCGATCGGCGATCCCATTATTGTCAACAATGCGGATCTGACGGGAGTGAACCTCACGTTTTTCACCTTCGCCAGCTTGTCGTTGACCGAAGCAATTCTCATTGCCGACAGTATCAGTGCAACGCTCCCCTCAGACAAGTCACTCCGCAATCTTGGTGGCTGGGAGGTCGACACGCTGGGTAAATCAAACGATTGGGAGTTTCTCTACCTGAGGAATTCAGGGACACAGGGTTACCGAATTCGGGTGGGAGGCATAAACAGACAGTGCGAGGATCTGGACTCTTCGTCCTGCCTCTGGCTCCGGAATGCCAGACCGCTGACGAATCCGGGATCAGCCGCAAGCTCATCCGTCTTTCTTGCAAATGTCGAGAACAGCGGAGGACGGGAATTTCGCGGACAGAACCCGGGCGGCAACGTCAGCTTCATGTGTCAGGTCAACCTCGGAGATCTGCGCTGGACGAATTTCGCGTGGATCATCACTGACACAACGCAGGATTACTGGGGTGCGCGCTATTCGTTCGGGCGTGATTCGGCGAATCATTGGATCGAAGTGTTTTCAAAGAACTTTATCGGAAATTATTCGACCGGCGACATCATTCTCGTTACTGATGTGAAAACCGGTGACAACGCAACTCTTCCTTTGGAGTTCGTGTTGTCACAGAACTATCCGAACCCATTCAACCCTTCGACACAGATCCGCTTTTCGGTGCCGCAGGAGGAATGGACCACGCTCAAGGTCTACAACCTGATCGGGCAGGAAGTGGCAACGCTGGCACAGGGACGTATTCCGGCGGGGCAATATACGATCCGGTTCAATGGAGGGAATCTTTCGAGCGGGATCTATTTCTACAGACTTGTATCCGGCACACACTCGTTAACGAACAAGATGGTCCTGATAAAATAACGTAATGTAGAATTCCGGGGAGAAACTCAGCGAGGCTTCCGGCAAACGCCGGGGCCTCGTTGTTTTGCAAGGGTCTTTGGTGCCCGCCCTCATCCTGCCTTTCGAAAGTCAACGTAGCGTCTTTCGAGTAGTTCAGGATCTGGAGTTGACTCTCTCTGTATTGGAACGATTATTCTCTTGTTGTTGAGTTCCTGAAGCCCGTGGATGAGCATCGGACCATCTGTTTCGCCTAAGATGTCTTTGCGGACCTCAATGAGGTAGTCGGGGCGGATTCCAAAGATGTTCGAGTCAAAAGCCGCATGATGAAGTTTGCAAAGGGCGATCCCATTTCGCACAGTCGGTATACCCTCAGGTTTTGCATCTGGTATTATGTGTGCCGCGTCGAGCAATTCCAGATGCCGTAGTCGGCAACAAGCACATTGTTCCCGATATGCATGCAGAACTCTTTCTCGAAAACTTCTCTGATGCAAGCGCAGCCTAACCGTAGCCGTAATGTAAGCCCGCCGTGGTTCTCTCGACGAGTCGGCAACTTGAGCGGGAAGAGAGGTCGTTTCTTTAAGAAAAGATGAATCATCAGCAGCAACTTTGAACGCGAGCTGTTCTGGCATATCACCAACGATGAAGACAGGCCAGACTGTCAAATATTTTCCGGGAACCACCCCATGGAAATACACAAGTGGAATACCCTTGATCATAGCTTTCCGCAATCCCTCATTGTCCCGATGGTGGGGGTCTGTTCCTCGATAGTGATACAGAAGCAGACCATCAAGTCCAAAACTATCATCATATGGGCCGGAAGGCGTTGTCGTGATCGACAGTGGTACATCTTGCAAGAGTTGAGGTTTGAAAATTCCCTGAGGGGAAACCAGCGGAATCATTTGGCCTTCGAATTCAAATCCTTTTGCTAACAGGTCTCGAGGAAGCACGTCCCCGTGAATTATCGTTTGCTTCGAAAGCCAGTCGAACGCAGCAACGCGAATCCGTTGGTCGATGTTAGAGGACACGTGGGCTAGATTGGGAAGTTACTCGCAGTAGCTTGAAGGAAAAGTTACCGAAACGCAGGTGCAATTGCAACCGTGGGGGGTGGTGTTACTTTCTCTTTGAAGAGGAAAGTAACCAAAGAGAACTCTCCGGAATTGACCGGGTCCTGTTGTCCATTTCTTTGTGCGCCAAAGAAATGGACAAAAGAAAGCGTTCCCGAAACCGCAACGCTGCATGCTATATGTCCTGCCTCGGTTGAGTGACGATTTCGTCTGTGGAAGGTTGAGTTTCCGTGCAGGGTAGAGGATATCGACGAAATCGCAAAGCATATCTCTTTCTCCACCGCACACAGCCGGCGGTTTCGGTATCTCAGATTTGGATGTACCCACCGCTCCGACATGCGCGATGTCCAAATCGATGGTTGTGTAGGAGGGCCAACGAAACAGGTTTCGTTAGCCTCCGCAATCGCAGGGTGTGAGCGCCGGAGAATCAAGCGCCGCTTTGCTATTTCATCGATATGCAATACACTTCACGGCTTGTAGCCGTTCGACAGATGAAATCGTATTTCAACCAGGCAAGAGTCATCAGGGGTTGTAGCGTTGCGATTGCGGAAAGATTTCTTTGGCTCCTTTCTTTCTCGGAAAGAAAGGAGCAGCATAGTTAGGTAGTTTCCTTGCGCGAGTTGTGTCATATGCCCTTTCTTTGCTCGTCCAAAGAAAGGGCGAAAGAAAGGACGTCGGAATCGCAACCCACGGCCCCGACAATTCAGGCCTCACGTTCACTGCGATTGAGGATGCCGACACACATCCCTCGCAGAAGCACCTCAATCGCAAAGCCGGATTGGTTCTCCACCCCGTACAGCCTGCGATTCCGAATCGCCTGGCAAAACTGCACGTGTGAAAACGACAGCTGTGTGTGGTGGCGTAACATCCCGAGGGTTGCGTTTTCGACCAATCTTCAGTGCTGTGAGAGTTGCCCGACATGCGCGATGTCGAAATCGACAGCTGTGCGGGAGGGCCAAAGAAAAGGGGCTTGCGATTTCAGTGCTTACTGCTTTAGCGCATGGTACTGAAATCGCATCGAACAGAGAAGTGAATCAACTGCGGTGCAGCGTTTCGATTTCGACGAGACTTCTTTGGTTACTTTCTTCGTCTGGAAGAAAGTAACAAAAAACCGGGGCTTTCTTACCCGCTTGTTTTCAAGAAGAAGTGGACATTTGATTTCACCACTCCGGCGTCCACGACGTGCCGAGGCCGGGACCAAACAGAATGGCGTTGGCGAGGAGCCGCTCTGTGCCGCGGAAGTATGCGCGGAAGTTCGGCTGGCCGGCAAAGAGAATGACCTGTCCCATGCCTGATTGTTCCAGTGTGCAGTAGGGTGTGTTTGCAAGACGCAGGCGCGCCTCGGGCCAGAGGAGTCCTGAGATGCGCAGTGCAGGCGCTGCTGCAAACCGTCCAACGGTG
>JBGPGQ010000004.1:0-28176 GCA_041483995.1 Bacteroidota bacterium | reverse complement strand
TGATGAGCGCGATTGACCTCCTGTTCACAAGCATTACCTTCTCCATGAAAAAAACATTCATACTTGCGGTATCTCTGTTACCGTTCATGGCCTCCGTTGCCCAGGCACAACCCTGGATGAACAATCTTCCACCAGAGAAACAGACCAACTTCTACGACATACAGCGCTCGTTCAACCAATACTGGCAGGGCAAAGATTACACACAGAAGGGAAAGGGCTGGAAACAGTTCAAACGATGGGAGTGGTTCTGGGAACAACGCGTCTACCCTACTGGTGAATTCCCCAATCCCATGCAGCTCTACAACGAATACCAGAAGGTCGCTGCCACGCGAGGAAAAACACTGGGAGTCACCAGCGGCAACTGGACGGAACTGGGACCGTCATCGGCGCCGGGCGGGTATTATGGGATTGGAAGAATTGCGTGCGTGAGAGTGGATCCAACAAACTCCAACATCCTTTGGGCTGGCGCTCCGGCCGGAGGTTTGTGGAAATCCACAAACACCGGAAGCACCTGGTCCACACTGACCGATGAGCTGCCATCACTCGGCGTGACTGATATTGCCATTGATCCGACCAATACGAATATCATGTATATCGGAACCGGGGATGGCGATGCCGGAGATACCTACAGCGTCGGGGTGCTGAAATCAACGGACGGCGGGGCGACATGGAATACAACAGGTATGAACTGGACAACATCGCAAGCGCGCACTATCAGCAGAGTGTTGATCAATCCAAGTAATCCAAACATACTTCTCGCGTCCGGAAGTGGAATCTACCGAACGACCAATGCCGGAACAACGTGGACGCAAACCAACTCCAGCGCACACAAGGATATGGACTTCAAACCGGGGAATCCCAACACTGTGTACGCTTCAACATCAAGTGGGACTGTTCGTCGCTCCACCGATGGCGGAAGTACGTGGACTACACTTTCCAGCGGCATACCTACATCAGGCGGACGTGTTGCTCTTGGTGTAACACCAGCAAACGCGGAGTATGTGTATGCACTCTATTCAGATCCGAGCAACTCCGGTATGTCGGCTCTCTACCGATCTACGGACGGAGGAACTTCCTGGACGACAATGGCGGGGGCTTTCCCAAACCTCCTCGGCTGGTCAAGCGCCGGTTCCGATACAGGGGGCCAGGGCTGGTATGATCTTGGCATTGCCGTTTCACAAACCGATGCGAACACTGTCTATACGGGCGGCGTCAATAACTGGAAATCAACAAATGGGGGAACATCCTGGACTAATATAAGCCAGTGGGGAAGCACAGTTCATGCAGACCAGCATGATCTCTTTTTTGTTCCCGGAACAAATACTCTCTATGCCGGGAACGATGGTGGCGTGTATCGCACCACCAACAGCGGTTCATCGTGGAGCTGGATTGGCAACGGAATCAAGAACACACAGTTCTACAAACTTGGAATCTCTGCAACCAACGCGGGCCGCATTATTGCCGGAGCGCAGGATAACGGCACAAAATATCTTAACTCAGGAACCTGGAGTGATAAGATCGGTGGAGACGGATTTGATTGCTTCATCGATTACTCCAATGCAAACGTAATGTGGGGCTCCATTTACTATGGAACTCTCTACAAATCCACAAATGCAGGATCTTCGTTCTCTTATATTTCGGGTGGAGTTTCCGAATCAGGTGGATGGTTGACTCCCTACGTTCAAGATCCAAATAACCCGAACACTGTCATCGCCGGCTATACAAACGTTTGGAAAACAACAAATGCAGGAAGTTCGTGGACCCAAATAAGCACATTCGGCAGCGGTTCTCTCGATGTTGTCGACGTTGCCCCATCAAACTCACAAGTAATCTATGTAGCCAATGGTGCCGCACTCCGACGAACCACCGATGGCGGCACGAACTGGCCAACAATCAGCACGCCGGCAGGAGCAGGAACCGTTACATCGATCGCAATCTACCCAACAAATCCCGATATCGTCTGGGCAACATCGTCAGGCTTCTCTGCAGGCAACAAGGTTTGGAAGTCGACCAATGGTGGTACAAGCTGGACGAACATTTCCGGCACACTGCCAAACGTTCCCGCAAACACAATTGTGTACGAGAACGGTTCACAAGATCGACTTTACGTTGGCAACGACATTGGTGTGTACTATCGCGACTTGAACACATCGGACTGGCAGGACTTTAACACCGGGTTGGCAAATGTGGTCATCAGTGATCTGGAGATTCAATATAGCTTTGGCAAGATTCGGGCGGGAACCTTTGGACGCGGGGTGTGGGAATCTTCTCTTGCCTCCAACGGCGCCGCCGTATTTTCATCGACGCCTGATTCGATTTCTATTTCTCTCGCAACAGGCGACAGTACAACACGCACAATAACAATCACGAACAACGGAACAGCCTCGTTAACCTGGAGCGTCCAGAGCAGCGGGCCCACTGACGGTCCTTCCGTTAGTGCGCAACCGCTTCCCGGAAAGGGAGAGCCCGATTTCCGGGTCGGCGATCCTGTACTGGATGCGAGCGGCGGCCCCGATACATTTGGGTACCGCTGGATTGACAGTGATGAGCCGGGAGGCACACCATACGCCTGGGTTGAGATCAGTGGGATCGGAACGGCAGTCACGGCGGGGCAGTGGATACCGTCTGGAACATTTGGTGCCGCCGACGATGGCTATTATCCTTTGGCGCTTCCATTCGGTTTCAGTTACTACGGCATCACGTGTGATTCGGTGTTTATCAGTACCAACGGAAACATCAGGGTGGTTCGTCCCGATACAATCGATTACACAAATGCGAGCATTCCGAGCAGCGCAAAACCGAATAACATTATCGCACCCTACTGGGATGATATGAACTTGACTACGACGGGAACGGTACATTACTACAACGATGTGGCAAACTCAAGATTTATTATCCAGTACACAAATGTGCCGCCGTATAGCGGAACCGGAACATACACGTTCGAGGTGATACTCAAGTCAAGCGGGGAAATCCTTTTTCAATACTCTTCAATGACGGCCTCCCTTACCTCCGCCACCATCGGCATTGAAAACAGCACGGGGTCCGATGGACTTCAGGTGGTGTTCAACGCTACATATATGCACACCCCGCTTGCGATTCTTTTTCGGAATTCAAATTGGCTGAGCATGAGTCCATCGACCGGAACCATACCACGATCGAACCAGCAAAACATCACCGTCAAGCTCAAGGCAACAGGAGCCGGTGGAACTTCGCAACATGCAAACATTCTCATCTACAGCAACGATCCGCTCGCCAACCCGAAGACCATACCAGCCACGGTAAATGTTTTTTCAACAATGCAAACAGTCACCGTCCCGGTTGCTGCGTCGTGGAATCTTGTCTCTGTCCCGCTTAACCTTACAAACTATTTAAAGACCGCAGTGTTTCCGACTGCGAGTTCGCAGGCATACAAGTATAGCGGCAGCGGCTATCACGCAGAGGATACCCTGCACAACGAAATTGGATACTGGCTGAAATTTCCCTCTACGCAGAATGTTTTACTTACCGGTTTGGCGATTGCAAGAGACACGGTGAATGTTTCAGCGGAGTGGAATATGATCGGATCCATCAGTCAGCCGGTTCCTGTTTCAGCCATATCACCCCTCGGCACGTCTCTTCGATCTTCGTTCTATGGATACGGTTCCGCAGGATTCGAAATCGCCGATACGCTTTTCCCCGGCCTGGGATATTGGATAAAGGTGAGCACCTCCGGACAACTTATTCTCAAACCAAGCGGCCCTGCCCCTGTTCCCACAGTGAAAGCAACTCAAACTACACCCAACAAGGCCAGACTGAAAAAACGATAGCGAAGGTTTCAAGACATGTGTCATAGTTGCCACTCAGATAGAGTGAATCCCTCATACTAATTTGATCATTCTTGCAGTACTTTGTGTCAATCACTGGCCAAGCGACTCTCAGTATCAGGAAGGCTGATAGCTCGTTTATTCCAGATCGACTTTCGCGAATGACGCCCTTATGACTATTAGTCGATTCTTCCATTCGCGACAGGCTTCTTTTGGGCCTTTCTGGAGAGGTCATCTTTTGCTTTTCGACCCCAAGTCGCCGCCAAAGTACGCTGCCAAAAATGGCGTGAGGCTTCTGCTCATCTTCGTGCTTCTGGAAGGTGTTCTTGGGCCACGCCTTTCGCTCTTCGGTCTACTGGGGTTCCCGGTTCCCAACACTTGGATTCGCGTCATTGTTCTGCTGCTCTTGTCACTGGGGCTAATTCGTTTCTTTGCAAGAGTCCACCCTGCTGAGCTTGGTCTTTACTCTTGGACGAAGTGGACGGCAACCGAGAAATGGTATTTCGTACAAGTTCTTATACTAGCGAACATTATTTTCTCCGCCACCTCTATTCGGCAGTGGGAAATAGTATTGAGCCATCAGAGTATTTGGGGAAGTGCGCTCTCGATCTTTGTCGTATCAACGATGTGGGGCTTTTACCAGGAACTAATCTATCGGGGGATTCTCCAGATGGAACTTATGCGCCGGTGGAGAACCAGCACCGGGATCATGGTAAGCAACCTACTCTACACATTCGGGCCGTTGCATTTCTATCATTTCCAAGCTGCCAAAGGGCACCCCGATCACCTGTGGATCTTTGCGGCGATTTTCGCTATCGGGTTGTTCTTCGCGGTCTTGTACAAACGTTCCGGAAATCTTTGGATGGTAGGAATCTGTCACGGAATTGGCGATTGCTACCTTGTCGGCCTTTTGCAGGCTTCAGCCCTGGCCGGGGCATCGTAGCCGCGGTCGCACTGAGTTTTACGAGGGAAAAAGAACCAACGTCTGGACTTTCCGGCATACTGACGATCACTATTGAGCTATGAAGATCAAAGCCATACTCTTCGGTGCAACGGGAATGGTGGGAGAAGGAGTTCTGCATGTATGCCTCAACCACGCCGACGTGGATTCCGTCCTTGTGATTGGGAGAAAATCATGCGGCGTGAACCATCCAAAACTGAAAGAGATTCTCCATAAGGACTTCTTTGACTATTCAGTCATCGAAGAAAGCCTCAAAGGGTTCGATGCCTGCTTTTTCTGTCTCGGCGTTTCCTCTTTGGGAATGAAGAAAGAAGACTACAACCGCCTCACCTACGAACTGACGATGCGCGCAGCCACTACCCTGTCGAGACTCAATCCTGCAATGACATTCTGTTACGTCTCTGGAACCGGCACGGATAGTACTGAACAAGGAAGCCGCATGTGGGCTAGAGTGAAGGGGAAAACGGAGAATCATCTGATGAAACTCCCATTCAAGGGAGTGTACGCGTTCAGGCCGGGGTTCATCAAACCTATCAAGGGCCTACGAAACGCATACAAAATGTCTGAGCTGTTGGGGTTAGTGTACCCGCTGTGGAGAACCCTCTTTCCGAAGTACGTGTGTACGCTGGAAGATATGGGCCTTGCGATGATTTACGCTGTCAGGATTGGTTATTCCAAACAGATTCTGGAAAACACAGACATCGCTCAGCTTGCACGAACCAGAGCATGAATGAAGCACACGTTGAGAAGATCGCCAATGCACATTAGCTCTTTCGTTTGTTTGATCCTTCTCTGGTGCAGCCCATTCTGGATGTACGGGCAGAGCCTGCTCAAGAACTACACAACTCAAGACGGTCTGCCCGACAGCCGCGTTTCACCGATCATACAGGACAGCAAAGGATACATGTGGTTCGGTACACAGGCTGGACTCACCCGGTACGATGGTAGCCAATTCGTTAACTTTGCCGGCGCAAAAGATATCCCCGGTATTTTCGGGAGAGCCATTATGGAAGACCATCGCGGGGCAATATGGTTTGCCTACACGGGGTTTGCACACGGAGGCGTTCTGCGGCTCTGGAACGGAACAGTAACGGACTTTTCAAACGCGCTCGCAGGCACAGAGAGTGGTTGCGTGGCAGAAGATCATAACCACGATGTCTGGATCGGCTCAAACGCGGGCCTCAGCCGCATCAGGTTTACGGACTCTTCACGCACTGCCTGGACTGTAACTCAATTGCCGGAGTATCTTGCCTCGGCGTTATTCGTGGACAGCAAAGGAATACTCTGGATCGGATGTTCAGACGGAAACGTGTATTCGTATATGGCTGGCCAATTCACGCTCGTAATCAAAAGACTGTCTTCGCCGGTGCGCGCTCATGCCATCTATGAGAGCAAGAGCGGTGCAATCTGGTTCGGAGGAGTTTTTGGCGCCATGGTAATTGACAACGGCACTCTCCACAAGTTCAAAACTGTAGATGGATTGCCCGTGAGGGGTGTGTGGTCTTTCCGTGAAGACAATTCCGGGAATTTTTGGGTCGGGACGGCTGAAGGATTGCGCAGACTCAAGATGTCAAACGGACAGTTGAAATTTATCAAGGAGAAGTCATTCGGCGATGCAGTTGTGTACGACATCTGTTTGGATACAGAAGGGAATGTATGGTTTGCAAGCGACCCCGGGGTGCGAAAACTTTTGGCGAGCGATTTCATCGTTGACTTCGCCGGAAAGAATATTCTCGCAACCTCCGGCTTCGGTCCCATCGTCCAGCATCCTGACGGCACAATCTACTTCGGCTCCCGCAACGCCGGCATCTTCACTTTGAACGCGAACACCATCCGACGTGGCTCGCAGGTCCAGCCAGTCGTCTCGCTCACCGTGCTGGCGATATTCCCTGAACCGCCGTCGCGGATCTGGTATGGAATCAAAAAGGGCGGGATTCGCCTGCGCAATGGTGCTGTCACGCTGGAATACGACATTCCCGAGGGGGTCAGCGTGCATGCCTTCGAGCACATTGCGGACGGCAGACTGCTCATTGGAACTTCCAGTGGACTCAACCTGGCTGATCAGAATACTGACATCTCACATCTGTCTCATCCCGATCTCGATTCGCTGACCATCTTCGACATTGCACATGACCCGAAGACGGATCAGTACTGGTTAGGGACGGACAAAGGAGTGCGTCTGGTGAGGCTTGCCGGTAACTCGGTAGCTGAGGTGCAGACCGTCTCTCATGAGCCTCTCAGCAGCAGCATTATCTACACCATCTTTGTGGACAATCGTCAACAACTCTGGTTTGGCACTGATGGCGGTGGATTGATCAAGTATGACGGTACCACGTTTACCGCATTCAAGAAGGATGACGGGCTTGTGGGAGACCGTGTGTATGCGCTCGCTCAGGATTCGCTTGGCCTTCTCTGGATTGGAACCTCGACGGGACTAAGTCAGTTTGATGGGACGAGTTTTAGAAACTTCACGCACGATCAGGGTTTTGGGGAAATCGGGCTGCGTGGACTTATGGTCGATGGAGATGGGGCGCTCTGGGTGAGCAACTTCCCCGGCATTACGAAGATTCGGCCTCAGAAGTTCTACAAGAGCAAACGACTGCCACCGATCTACATCGCCGACATGCAAGTGGATACAGTTCACTTCAGCGAAGGGAAGACGGCCGAGATTAGTCCCGATCCGGCAGTAATCACATTCCGTTATGCAGGCCTGAGTTTCACAGATGAAGTAAACGTTCGCTACAAATACAAACTGGAAGGGTTCGACAACGACTGGTCTGCCCCCGTAACACACCGGGAGGTTCGTTATACACATCTTCCAGGTGGGCGATATACGTTCAGGGTTATCGCCCGGAGTGTCGATGGGGTTTGGAGTCAGAGCCCTGCAGAAATCTCGTTCACGATTCTTCCGCCTGTGTGGGCACGATGGTGGTTCATTGTCGGAGCCGTTGTACTCGTGGCCGCCGCCGCGTACGGATTTTACAGATACAGCCTGGAGAAAGCACTACAACTTGAACGCACGCGCAGCAGGATTGCCATGGACCTCCATGACGACATCGGCTCGAGCCTCACACGCATATCTGTCCTGAGCGAAGTTGCACAACGACAGGATGATGCGCGACTCGAAGCACGATCTGAAACCGTTGCGCGGATTGGCGAGACTGCCCGGGAGCTTATCGATTCGCTGGGCGATATTGTCTGGTCCGTGGATCCACACCATGACGACCTGCAGAATGTTATCAGGAGAATCGTGGAGTTCGGTGATGAAATGTGCGCAGGGAAAGGCATTACGTTCGAGACGGACATCGAAGCCGCGTTTGATCAGACGCGGCTCTCACTTGAACAGCGTCGTGACGTGTATCTTGTTTTCAAGGAAGCCGTCAGCAATGTCATCAAGCACTCTCGTGCGACGTTGGTACGTTTTGCCGTGAGGCAGAAGAATTCCACAGCCGTGCTTGAGCTTGTTGATAACGGGATTGGGTATGATCGGGATTCATCGGGAGGTGGCCATGGACTTGCGAGCATGTACGAGCGGGCACGTCGCTCTGGTGTTAACCTGGAAATCATGAGTCATCCCGGCAAAGGCACCAAAACAACCCTCGAGATGAAAACAGTCTGAATATGCGGTTGCAATCGATGTCAGTCCGACGTACCTTGACGCACGCATGATGCCAACAGCTTCCATATCCGTAGCTATGATCGAAGATGAGAAGGAAGTCAGGTTGGGCTTCTCATACATCCTCGACAACACGGAAGGCTTCCGATCTGTGGGAGATTTCAGGACGTACGAAGAGGCGCTCGCTTCTCTCTCGAGCGCGCCGGACGTGCTCATCTCCGATATAGGACTTCCGGGAGTCTCCGGCGTCGAAGGTGTAAAGCTCTTCAAGGATCGCTTCCCAAAGACGGCTGTTATCATGCTTACAGTGTACAAAGATGATGACAAGATTTTCCGATCGATCTGCAATGGAGCCAGCGGCTATATTCTCAAAAAGGAATCTCCCGTCCGGATTCTTGAGGCAATCCGCGAAGTCCATGCCGGCGGGGCGCCGATGTCTGCAGAGATTGCTTCCCGCGTGCTGGAAGCGTTCCGATCACTCTCTCCCAAACAGCCCGCTGACTCTGGACTGACGAAGCGTGAAGAGGAGATTCTTGATGAGCTTGTGAAGGGAAACAGTTACAAATCCACAGCCGACCACCTCAACATCAGCATACACACTGTCCGTTTTCACATCCGCAGTATCTATGAGAAACTCCACGTGCATTCCAAGTCAGAAGCGGTGGCAAAGGCTCTCAAGGGTCGCTTGATTTAGTCGCACCCCTGCCCTATTCTTCCTTTTTTCACCTCTACAGGATCATAGAGGCAGACTCCCCGCACATCCGTGCAGGTTCTTGTCTTGTTTTTGATTTTGCCTTCCCAATACAGTCTCTTTGTGCGATTGTCGATGCGTCCTTTTCAAATTATCTTATCACCATTCAATTCGGATATACCAATCCCTTTTGCGAGTGAGGATACCACCATGAACAAATGTATTATTACAGTATGCAGTGTTGCGTTGTCTCTCTCGTCCACATCGGTGTGGTGTCAGAACGCACTCGTGCGCTGGTCGGCGTTTGATGCCGGCTTTGGGTCACCTTCTTCGGGAACATCGGCCGCAAAATCCGCTGTCGGTCAATCGTTTCTCGGCAACAGCAGGGTTGCAAATACGATGGTGATCAGTGGGTTTCTTGCGGATACGCTGCTTCGAGGCGCGCTTGTTTCTGTTGCCGAGGGGCCAACTCTTCCTGTCACAAGTGCTCTTTTGCAGAACTTCCCGAACCCGTTTAACCCCTCAACCACAATCCAGTATGAGATTCCCGCGCGTGTGAGTGTTTCATTGAAGGTGTATGATATCCTTGGTCGTGAGGTGACTTCGTTAGTGAACGGAGAACAACCCCCCGGCGTGCATACAGTTCGGTTTGATGCATCGAATCTTTCAAGCGGTGTGTACTTCTACATGTTGAGAGCGGGAGATTTTATTGAAACAAAAAGGCTCATGATTTTACGATAGACAAACATCAATCAAGGAGACTCTATGAAACGATATGGCATTGCTTTACTGTGTTGCGCGGTATTGGGTGTGCTGACCGCACTCAGTCAAATACCCAGAACACTCTCGTACCAGGGAGTGCTTACTGATAGTCTCGGCAATCCTAAACCAGATGGCACCTACACTTTTACCTTCCGAATCTACCAGGTGAGCGGTGGCGGTTCGTCGCTCTGGAGCGAACAGAAGGTGCTTCAGGTAAAGCGCGGATTGTTCCAAACGGCGCTTGGGGACCAGGTAATTTTTGGATCTGCACTCGCGTTCGATCGTCCGTACTGGCTGGGAGTTCAAGTTGCGAGCGACCCCGAAATGTCGCCGCGGATACCACTGACAGCCACCGGCTACAGCTTGAATTCCGTAAAAGCTGACACGGCTCTCTACTCGCTGGCAACTGCCAGCGGCGTCACCGGCTCCGGAACCACCAACTCCATTCCCAAATGGACCACCGGCAACTCCCTTGGCAACAGTCGAATTTCCGACAACGGTACTTCGGTGAGTATCGGGCCCCTAGGCGCTTCAGGATCGCTTGTTGTTACAGGTGATCTGGGTGCTGGCGTGACGCAGTATCCTTCTCAAGTACTTTTTCAGACGCCCAACTCCGACGGTCACTTGGTGCGCCTCGCATTCCTGGAAGGCCCAGATGTGAAGGCACAGATCGAATCCGGCAGACAGGCAACTGCTAGTGATGGCTATATGGCGTTCCGGACGAGAGTCAATGGAGGTACTGTGGCAGAAGTAATGAGATTGACGAAGGACGGGAACGTCGGCATCGGCAACACAACCCCGAATGGAAAACTGGAAGTAAGCGTTCCCAGCGAAGGAACTCTGGCGTTCAGACTTCTTTCGGGCCCCAACGCATTCCTTGATATCACACCTACCGGCTCAACGAACACTGTCTTCAGCACTGTGAACAACAGGAATATTATCTTTCAGCCAGGCACAGGAAATGTTGGTATTGGTGTTACGAATCCATCTTCTACTCTGTCGATCGCGAGAGGTACTGGAACTCCAACGGCCACCGCCGCAGCGTTAAGCGCCGAGACCTTCAATACACTCGGAGAGGGCGCCTGGTTGCGGACGGCGAGCTCTTCAAACGTATCTCCTGTCATTAAATTGAACAGGCATCCCAGCGGCACAAGCAATTTCGTGGAGGGCTTTAATTGGGACGGGACGACTGCCGCTGTGCGCAAATTTCACATTGATGGTAACGGTACTTACACTACCGGCTCCGATTTTGCAGAAGCGTTCGATGCCAGCGGCGGGAAGTCGCTGTACCAGCCAGGTGATGTAGTGGTTCTGAGTTCTGCAGGATCCAGAGCAATTGAGAAATCAACACAGCCGTATGATACAAAAGTCGCGGGCGTTTACTCATCGCGACCGGGCGTGCTTGGAGCGGACAAGGATGGAGTGACCCGTGTTGATGAAAACGATATACCGGTCGCCATCGTCGGTATCGTTCCAACAAAAGTGACAGATGAAAACGGACCAATTCAACCAGGCGACTTGCTCACCACATCCAGCATTCCGGGACGAGCAATGAAAGCTTCCCCCGTCGAGCTGAATGGCATCAAGATCTTCCCGACAGGTACGATTATTGGGAAGGCTTTGGGAAAGCTTGCATCCGGTGATGGCGTTATCAATGTCCTGGTAACGATCCGGTGACAGTGGGAGTTGAAATCGAGCCCGAGATTGTCATAGCTTAACGATTTCCTCTTACGAATAATTGAGCAAAACCCTGTCTGCCTTTGCGGTGACAGGGTTTTTGTTTTTCTTCCCGCGCAGCGTTCACTAGTTCTTTCTCTTCATGGTATTTAATTCCGCGAGATAGGCATTCGCTTTCAGCATTTCGCTCGAAGTATCCGCCACGAGTCCTCTCAGTCTTGCCTGACTGTTCCGCATTAAGGATTCGGCCTGAGCGAAGCGTCCTTGCAGCATGAGACACTTGCCAAGCTCAAGGCCATAGAGCGCAATGACAGTAGTATCTTGGGGTGTTGAGCGTTGGCGAAGATCAAATGCCTTTCTCAGGTTTTTCCCTGCTTGTACCAACTGGCCGGCATCGCGGTTGATTTTTCCAAGTAGTTCGTATAATCCGATCCGCGTCCGATGAGTTTCAGGTAGTAGTTTGCTTTGTATACGTAGTGCCTGTTCGACATGGAACGCTGCTTCTGAAAACCGTTTGACGTTATACAGTTGAGTGCCAAGTGTTTTTTCAGCAAATGCTGTTTCGGGATGTTCATCGCCAAGAAATTTCCTGGTAAGCTCAAGGGACTTGTTTAGCATCGCGATCGCCCCTTCATTGTCACCCTTGTCAGCGAGCACGAAAGAGAGATTGTGGTACTGGTATGCAAGCTTGTAGTGGTCTGCCCCGAACAACTCAGTCTTCATTTTGATAGTCACGCGGTTAAGTGAATCCGCTGCATCGAGTTGTCCTTCAGTACGTTTGAGAAGCGCGAGGTTTCCCATAATGAGCGAGATTTCATCCCGATAATCTCCAGGAATTGCTTTGAACATGGTCAACGAAGCAGACGTAAGAGAATCAGCCATGGCATTATTGCCCTTTATCTGAAAGAACCCCGCGTAGTTGGCAAGAACGCCGGCGTATTCTTTGCACGGCACGTCGCCGATTTGATGAAACGCCCCAAGGGCCAGCTTGTACATTGAATCGGCAGGAAAAGGCATTTCTTGGTTCTGGAGAATTAACGCCACATCTCCCATCGCTTCAGCGACTTTGCGATGTGACTGACCATAGATGTGCGTCTTCAGTAGAAGTGCTTTGCGAAAGAGAGAATCCGCCTTGGCGTTATGTGCCAAGTTCATATAGACAGTTCCCATGGTGCTGTAGAGATCCGCAACGGTTTCCGGTGACGAAGAAAACCCTCTGTCAATGTTTTTGCTTGCGTTTTCCAACATCTGAAATACTGTGATATCCTTCCCGTTCCTGAATGGGTCGCCTTCCGAAATCATGTCATTCAGAAAGCGGTTGATGTTTTCAGCTTTTTGGGTTTCTGCCTGCGCTCTATCCCTTTCCTTGTGCGCTTCTCTTGCCTGCCAGATCACTCCGCCAATTCCACCAGCAATCGCAAGATTGACTATGACGAATGCAACAGCACCGGCACGATGCCGTTGAACAAATTTTGATGATCGGTACGGTAACGTGTTGGGGCGCGCCAACACCGGCATGCCTTGAAGGTAGCGTTCGATATCGTTGGCAAATTGTTCAACAGATGTGTAGCGTCGGGATGGTTCCTTCCGCAGCGCCATCAAGAGAATTGTGTCAAGATCGCCTTTTAGCAAGCGGCGGACTTTTTCGCGGTTTCCATCCCCAACATCGATTACAATTTCCTTGGTGCTTGGCTTTGTTGGTTCGGTATCGAGGATGGTCCGGGAGATGTCGAACGGAACGAGGCTTTTGAACTCATAGGGCTTCTGCCCCGTGAGGAGCTTGTACAGAAGAACACCGAGCGAATAGACATCGCTGACCGTTGTGACCTTTTCACCCCGAATCTGTTCGGGACTGGCATACTCGGGGGTCATAAAGCCCATGCCCGTTCGGGTCATCTCCTCGCCTATTCCCGTTTCACTGACCAGCTTTGCGATACCGAAATCGAGAAGTTTCGGTGTCCCGTCCGATGACACGAGGATATTGCCCGGCTTGATATCGCGATGCACAACAAGGTTTTGGTGTGCGAATTGCACAGCAGAGCAAACAATCTGAAACAACTTCAACCGTTCTTCAATGGAGAGTTTGTGTGCGTCACAATATGCATCGATGCGTGTGCCGTCGACAAATTCCATGATGAGATACGGAACACCGTCGTCCGTCGTGCCGGCGTCGATCAGTTGTGCAATATTGGGATGGACGAGTGTTGCGAGGAATTGGCGCTCAGCTTCAAAGCGTCGTATGATTTCTTTTTGCGAGAGCCCCAAGCGGACAAACTTGATCGCAACCCGCTTCTGAAATTTGCCGTCATCACGAACCGCCTCAAACACTTCGCCCATTCCACCATGCGCCAATTGACGGATAATTCGGTATGAACCTATGACCGTGCCGATTTTTTCATTTGAAATGAATTGTTCTGCTGCTGTAGCCACAAGATTTTTCTCAAGGGGTCGGAAAAACTCGTCGGCGGTATCGTACGAAGCAAGAAGAGATTCAACTTCGGAACGAAGGGCGGGATCATCAACGCAAGCGTCATCAAGCTCTTTCTTCCGTTCTTGGGCGGAGAGCTCGTGCGTTGCTGTAAAAAGTTCACGTATGTGGGACCAACGTTCCGGGGTCATAAAAGGGAGGAAAAGAAAACATTCATTGAGTTGAGGGTCCGAAGTTCAGTTTATCCACATCAGGCGGGACTCAGAGGTGACCGTTATGAAGCGCTCATCGTTTTATGAAGCCATGCCTTCGCGAGACTCCAATCATTCTTTACGGTACGGGGAGAAATGGAAAGCACTTCGGCGGTTTCCTCCACTGTCAATCCGCTGAAGTAGCGCAACTCTACGACCTTGCTCAGTCGTTCATCAAATTGTTGCAATTGGGATAGAGCATCGTCCAGCATGAGCAATCGCTCAAACGTCTCTTCAACAACGACGACATTTTCATTGAGTGAGACACGTGTCATTTCACCTCCTCGTTTGTCCGCTTTGCGCCGTCGCGCATGATCTACGAGAATCTGCCGCATAGCATTTGCCGCAATGCCAAAAAAATGTGACCGGTTTTGCCATGAAACATCCTGTCCAGCCAACTTAATATAGGCTTCATGAACAAGGTCGGAGGTTTGAATCGTGCGTTGTTGGTATTCTTGATACAGATATGAAGAAGCGATCTTACGAAGCTCCTCGTACACAAGAGGAAGGAGCTTATCAAGGGCAGACTGTTTTCCCTCTCGAACATCAATAAGCAGTTGCGTTACTTCACCGGGTGTGTACTCGTCCATTTCCGTTGTTTTTCTTTGGAATATGGTACCAAATCCCCATCTGAAAATCAAAAAACAGCAAGCAGCGGTCTTAATTGCCCCCTTCTTTGCCTTCCTGCGCATGTTATAATATAGCCGCTTTGCGTTTTGAATCTCTCAGGGGACGGACTATCGAGCTCTGAGACTATTGCTTCTCAAAGTTAACACAAATTGCTTTCTCACTTATCATCGGAGGTTCAATATGGACTATAGATTACAATCTCTTCTTACTCAAATTGGAGTGGCGATCATTTGTATGAGTATTGTAATTGCAACAGCAAGTGCTCAGTTCATACAGCAGGGTGGCAAACTTGTGGGTACGGGCGGAGTTGGGGCGACTCAATGGCAAGGATATTTCGTCGCCCTTTCGTCAGATGGGAATACCGCCCTTGTTGGTGGTCGGTATGATAACATACTTGCAGGCGCCGCGTGGGTGTACACCCGGATTGGCAACACGTGGACTCAGCAAGGTCCAAAACTTGTGGGCACTGGCGCTGTGGGGAATGCTGGACAAGGCTGTGGCGTCGCTCTTTCATCAGACGGGAATACGGCACTCATTGGAGGGGCTAATGATAATACCGGCGCAGGCGCGGCGTGGGTGTTTACGCGGACTGGAAACACATGGACGCAACAAGGCCCAAAACTTGTTGGCACGGGAGCGGTGGGGAACGCGTTTCAGGGTTATGCGGTTGCACTCTCCTCAGACGGCAATACTGCCATCTTGGGTGGCTATCAGGACAATGCAAATGCAGGGGCAGCGTGGGTGTTTACACGGACGGGCAACACGTGGACTCAGCAAGGATCAAAACTTTTCGGTACGGGGGCTATTGGGAGTGCTCAGCAAGGTGTTTCTGTCGCCCTTTCTTCCGATGGCAACACTGCCATCACTGGTGCGTGGTATGATAATATCCGAGCAGGTGCAGCGTGGGTATTTACGCGGACCGGTAACACGTGGACTCAGCAAGGATCAAAACTTTTCGGCACGGGAGCTATTGGAAATGCAAACCAAGGATATGCAGTGGCCCTCTCTTCAAACGGGAATACCGCCCTCCTCGGCGGGTATAGTGACAATACCAACGCAGGTGCAGCGTGGATATTCACGCGAGTTGGCAACACGTGGACACAACAAGGACCAAAACTGTTCGGCTCTGGTGCTGTTGGTAATGCATGGCAAGGCATTTCAGTTGCCCTTTCCTCGGACGGGAATACCGCGCTTGTTGGCGGATACCATGACAATGCCGATGCTGGCGCGGCGTGGGCATTCACGCGAATTGGGAACACATGGTTCCAGCAGGGCGCCAAACTTTTCGGAACAGGAGCTGTTGGGAACGCTCAACAAGGAAATTCGGTTGCCCTTTCATCAAATGGGAATACGGCACTCTCTGGAGCGGCCAGTGACAATATCGGCGAAGGTGCAACCTGGGTATTTGTCCGTAACGGCCCGGGCCCACTGATCAATCTCTCCCGTAACAACATCAACAGACCGATTCTTGATAACCAGAACACATTCGACACGCTAACGGTCACCACAAGGGTTATGGCCGCGCATGGCCTCACATCCGGTTCCATTTTGGGTGTGCAGGTTGGAATAGACTCCGTCATTCATCCGAACGATACAGACCTGGAGATTTCTTTGCTCCACCTTGGAGTGAACGATACAATAGTATATCGTGTAGGAGGAAGCGGCGACAATTTCATTGGGACCGTGCTTGATGATTCCGCAACAACTGCTATTGGCAACGGTTCGGCTCCTTTTACAGGTCAATTCAAACCAACGAGCCCTTTATCACACTTCAACACAATGGATGCAGCAGGAGCCTGGGTTCTGAAGATCTTTGACAGAACCACAGGCAACACGGGAACATTGAAAGCGTGGAGCCTTTCAATCACGGTATCACCCACTACTTCAGTTTCACCCGTTTCTCAAGGGATGCCTGACGGATTTCGACTGTCGCAGAACTATCCGAACCCTTTCAACCCGACAACAAGGATTCGCTTTCAGGTCTTAGCCCACGGCTTCACATCACTGAAGATATATAACATGTTGGGTCAGGAGGTTACAACGCTGGTGCAGGAAGAATTGCAGCCCGGCAGCTACGAGACCGAGTTCAACGCTACAGGACTTGCGAGTGGCGTATACCTCTATCGGCTCTTCACTCCATCGTTCCAGGATACCAAGAAGTTGATGGTTGTAAAGTAAGTTCATGCAAGAACAATTGCACGAGAGCCGGAGGGAGAAGCTTCCGGCTCTGTTATATGGGAGCTTATGACTTGCAGGTAATAGTCATTCTATGTAATTTTATCGCAACATACCAAACATTCTGATCCAACATAATTCACATTATCAATACATATGAAACATTCACCTTCCTTCCTCAAGCTGGTCACAGATGCAAAGAAACGTATCAAAGAGATTTCGGTCAAGCGAGTGAGGGAGAAGCTCAAGAACCGCGATAATTTTTTCTTTGTTGACGTTCGGGAAGAACAAGAATGGGATGAAGGACATGCTGCGGGCGCGATTCACATCAGCAAGGGAATCATCGAACGCGATATCGAAGCAGCCGTTCCGGATAAAAAGGCAACAATCGTTCTCTACTGTGGTGGCGGGTTCCGCTCCGCTTTGGCTGCCGATAACCTCCGAAAAATGGGATACAACAATGTTCTCTCAATGGCAGGCGGATGGCGGGCATGGAAAAAGGCCAGAGGAAAAACAGTGAGCAATGATCGATGAGGAATGGAAGGATCAACCGTAACGGAATACGGATCCATGTGCCCTCTCTCACAATCTTCACAATCCCCCGTCTGGTCGGCTCACTTCTATTCCTCTTTGCATCCGGTGCCCAACCTATCGCTGTCGCTCAACCACAGATGGTCTCTCCTCCGAAGGCTGAAGTCCGTGCCGTGTGGATAACAACAGCCTCAAGTCTCGATTGGCCGCAGACAACCGTCAAAACTGAGCAACAGTCTTCACTCCGAAAAATGGTTAACGATTTGCAGGCTGCCCACTTCAACACAATATTTTTTCAGGTTCGGGCACGCGGTGATTCCTATTACAAATCAAAGTACGAACCGTGGGCTGAAAATTTGACCGGCACACTTGGGAAAGACCCCGGCTGGGATCCACTCGCGTTTCTGCTGACCGAGGCTCACAGTGCCGGGATGGAGGTGCATGCCTGGTTCAACGTTTACAAAATACTCGGGCCGCGCCCAGTCGCATACACTTCACCCCAGCATCCATCGCGTGTGTATCCGCAGTGGACAGTCCGTTACGAGGGTGAATCGTGGTTCGACCCTGGCTCACCGGAGATTCGTTCATATCTTCTCAGTGTGTCACTTGATCTCGTAAGGACCTACAACATCGACGGAATGCACTTTGACTTCATTCGCTACCCCGGACGCGACTTCCCGGACATGGATACGTACAGAAAATATGGAAACGGCCGCGACCGCGAGGACTGGCGCAGAGCGAACATCGACCGGTTTGTGAGTGAGTTTTATGATAGCGCAACCGCAATCAAGCCTATGCTAAAAGTAGGCTCCGCCCCGATCGGCATTTATAGTGGTGTGAAGGATGGCGATGCTTTGGGAGGCTACTATGGCATGTACCAGGACTCGCAGGGCTGGCTCCGAAAGAAGAAGCATGACTACCTTGCTCCGCAGGTATATTGGAATATTGGTTCAACGCAAGGTGACCCCGACTTCTCTCTCCTTACAAAACAATGGCAACAAGCCTCAGCAGGGCGACACATTTACGTAGGAATCGGCGCATACAAAGATGCGGTACTAAGAGAAATACCAAGCGAGATTGACACAACTCGTTTCTATGAGGCGGCAGGTCAGGCATATTTTCGCTATGGGAGTATCAAAAATTTTGCCGTCTTTGGTGGCCGATACAACACTCTTGCAAACATCCCCCCGATGCCCTGGAAAGATTCAATTCCGCCGTTGGCCCCCAAGGCTCTTGCTGTCACTGAAATTGCTCCAAACGTTTTTCATCTTGAATGGATTTCCCCCGCCCCCGCGAAGGACGGTGACACAGCATTGTACTACAACATTTATCGATCCAATACACCCACCCTTTCAACAATGGACGTTCGAGGACTCATCGCCATCACTCCAAACAGCGATACCCATTTCATCGATACTCTAAAGAATCTACATGGGACAAGGTACTACTATGCCGTAACAGCCTTTGATAAGGGAAACAACGAGAGCTCTGTTTCCATTGTAGCTAGCGCCGTCGTAAGAGAAATGCTTGCCCTCGGCAGAAAACTTTCTCCTATCACTAACCTTTCAGTTTCCGGAGAAAGGGGGAACCCGGATCTCGTTGCATACTGCCTTGCTCAGAGGATGGATGTAGAGCTGGAACTGGTTAGAGATGACGACGCAGGAGGACAGAAGGTCGTTGCAACACTTGCACGCGGAGAACAGGCCAGTGGAACTCACATAGTTGGGCTCGGGAAAGCACAACTCTCACCGGGAAAATACCTGATCAGATTGAGGGCGGGAGAGACGACAATTTCAGAGGAGCCATTTGAGATGAGACCTTAGAAGTAATGATGTTGATGCCGCGAATCATTTCGTCACCTCAACAAGTGTCACGCCGGGAAGTCTCAACCGCAAACGACTCACTTTTGCGGCTCCAGCACACCACATCTTCACCTGTTCAAATGTGTACGCATTTCCTCCGATCTCGTTAAGAAGATTCAGTCCGACCATCAGAGGAGTGAACCGCGCAAGGCTCGAGGCTCGTTCTTTTTCCTTCATCTGATCAAGAATGAATATCTTTCCACCGCGCTTGAGCGCATTAAGCGCACACTGTATCAGCGCCTGGTTCTCCTGTTCCGAGAAACCATGGATAAGATTGAACATCAACACTGCGTCGACGCCAGACTGGAAGTTCATTTTCGTACAGTCGCCCGGCAGAAGGGTTACACGATCGTCCATCATCTCTTCTTGAAGAATAGAACGGGTATATTGCAGCGCTTCTGCAAAGTCCACCACAATAGCGTGCAAGCTCGGATATGAACGGCAACATTCAATACTGTAAAGACCATGGGAACCGCCTATATCCAGGAGAGCTTCCGGTACACCATTGAGAACGATCTTGCTGCGCACCTCATCCATCAAGAGCCGGGCAAGATCACGCATCCCATAGACATATATTTTCCAATCATTGGCATCGAACAGCGCATAGTATGGTTTTGGCGGCGAGCCATGCTCGAGCGAATGCTCCAGATGGTTCCAGCGCGTAAACAGAGTCTCAAAATAGGCGATCAAGTTTCCAAGGTATGACGGTGAACTTCGAACAAGCCATTTTTCCCCTTCATGGCTCAGGGCGTATCTCCCTGCCGACTCTTGCAGGTATCCTGCCGCAACAAATGCTTCAACAAGAAGTTGAATTCCTGCCGAGCTCAAATGCGTCATCTGTGCAATCTCCTGCATCGTGCGGGGCTGACCAACAAGCGCTTCAAATACTCCACGTCGCACACCGATGGCAAGCGATCTGCCGAACAATACTCCACCGAACGCGTCCATCACGGGTGTTGGCAGCAAATGGAGCCGGTGCAGCAACCGTTCAAGAAGTGTGAATTTGAAGATCATGAGAAGAATGATTGGAGAGATTACGAGCGAAAGCCCGATGATTCCAGTGATCCCTGGCTTTTACCGGACACCAAGCAGGTTGACAAGCCAAAGACTGAGACCGGGCACATATGTAATGACAATAAGTGCAACGAGTAGAATGCCAATGTAGGGAAGCGTTGCTCTCACTACCGTAAAGACAGGCTTCCCAAATCGAATACTGGAAATGAAGAGATTCAGCCCGACTGGCGGGGTCAGATAACCGATTTCAAGATTGGTCAGGAAGATAATGCCGAGGTGAACAGGATCGATGCTGTACGCTTTGGCAATCGGAATGATGAGCGGAACGACGACAATGATAGCAGAAAAGATGTCCATCATCATGCCGACGATGATTAGGAAAATATTCAGCACGATCAGGAAAACCGTCGGGCTGTCAATGAAGGTTTTTGTAAACTCAAAAAGCTTCATCGGCACTTCGTCGTCAACAAGATAATTGGTCAGCCCCATCGCGCAACCAAGAATCATGAGAATTGCGCCAACGAGCACCATGCTATCCCGCATAATGCGCGGTATGTCACGGAAAAGACTCAAGTCGCGATATACGAATACTTCAACAACAAGGACGTAAAAGGCCGTTACCGCCGCCGCTTCTGTTGCCGTAAACAGTCCGCTGTAAATCCCACCAATAACAACAACCGGCAATGGGATTTCCCAGGCAGCGGCACGTACCGCACTCCTCACATTCATCCAAACGAATGGAGTCGTCGGGACTGCCGCACGTTTCCCCTCACGGATCCCGTACAGTGCGAGCGCGACAACCAGAAGAATACCCGGAATAATTCCTGCAGCAAACAGCTTATCGACGCTAATATTTGCCACCAAGGCATAGAGAATAAGGGGAAGACTCGGAGGGAAAAGGAGTCCAAGGCTGCCAGACGTGGTTATCAAGCCGAGCGAAAATTTCTCAGGATAGTTTTCCTTCACGAGAATCGGGAACAGCAGTCCACCAAGCGCAACGATGGTAACTCCGGAGGCTCCGGTGAATGCTGTAAAGATTGCGCATGTAACAAGCGCAACAACTGCAAGTCCTCCGGGTATGGTTCCAAAGATTGACCGCGCGAGGTTTACAAGGCGAACAGGAGTTTTGCTTTCCGCCATCACATATCCCGCAAAAGTGAACAACGGAATTGCAACAAGGGTTGGGTTGATGGCAATACGATACAGCTCAACCATCACTGCGGAAGAATCAATCCCGGCAGAACCGAAAGCGAGCAAAGCAACAGCCCCGATGATTGCGAAGAGAGGAGCGCCGAAAAGTGCAAGGAGAGCAAGCAAAAGACCGATGAGCAACGTCTCCATATGCTACAAAGCCTCACCTGACGCGCCAGACATCTTCATTGCATCCTCAATAACCTTGAGGACAAAATGGAGCGCCATAAGGCTGTATCCCGGGGCAATGACAATGAGGCCAATCCACGATGGGACGGAAAGGATTAACGATCCGCCGGCTTCTTTTTCCGCTGACAAAAAAGTGAGTGCCGCTTGGGCAAGCAAGCAGCAAACGATAACAGCAAAGAGATTTGTCAGTATTTGTACAACTGATTTGACGCGTGGTGAGATAAACTTGGTCAGCGCATCAATACTGATATGGCGTTCTTCACTCGTTGCAATTGCGGCTCCGGTGAATCCGGCCCACAGAACGAGATGACGAACGAGCGTATCTCCCCAGAGGAAACCGGTGTCAAACAAATTGCGCAAGACGACCTGTGTAAAGGCAAGCACGATCATTGTGCCAAGGAAGAGGACAAGAAAAGCGGATTCGATCTTGATCAGAAGTCGGTCAAGTGATCGCACGAACGTCATTTGGCAGAACTGTGGTGTGTGCGGAAATCCAAGACGGTTGTTTCAACCCGGTCCAGAAAGCTCTGGTCATACAGTTTCCCGACAAGAGAATGGCGGGCTTCCTTCCCCGAGGCGATGTACTCCTGCAACGTTTTCGAAGAAGCAATACTGGTTTCTTGAATGCCATTGTTTTTCATCGTCTTAATCGCAGCGGCATTTTCTTCCCTGCTCTTTTGAGTCAGGTCTCGCATGAACTTGCGCCCGTTCCGTTGGAGTATCTCCTGAAGATCCGCAGGGAGGATATCGAACATCTTTTTCGATACAACAACCGCTCCGGATGCATCAGCAAGCGGTACGCCGAGCATGTATTTTACGCGTGTGTTCCACTGAAGTGCGATGGCTGCGTACGGCGATATATATGCCCCATTAATCAAGCCCGTTTGCAAGGACGTGAACACATCAACGATCGACAGGGGAATGGGCCTAATGCCAAATGCTTTGAATGTTGCCTCGGCAATGGGATCCCCTTCCCACATCCACATCTTCACTCCGCTCATATCAGCAAGGGTGTGAATGGGCGTATTTGTGAAAACATAGACAAATCCGACTTCAGCCCAGCCGAGGAGTATGAAACCCTTGGCATTAAACTCTTGACTGAATTCCTTGTCAAAGGCCGCATAGACATGGTCTACTTCGTCGTAGTTTTCAAACAAGAATGGTGCGTCGAGTACGCGTACTTTCGGCGCGATCTCGCCCAGACCGACGCCTGTGAAACCTGCGCTGTGCAATTGACCGAGGCGAATTTTTCTAATAACATCCTTGTCCTCTCCTTGTACCCCACTGGGATAAATCTTGAATCCCAACCGGCCTCCACTCTCTTTTCGGATAGCCGCATCATACTCCTTCATAACATTCATCCACGTGCTGCCTTCGGGGGCGATCGTGGCAAATTTTATTATATATTGCGGTTGAGCAAATCCCCGAGCGTCGGCACAGAGAAGCAGTACAATAGTAAGCGCAATTCCAACTCGCATAGCTTTTGTCACTTTGTTTCTCCAATCAAAATATGAATCCATTTTCTTGTTTAACATTGCACAAGGCAAAATGTTCACCTGCCGGAACGATTTCAAAATTTCTCAGATTTTCTTGCCAGAAGGAGCTTTGCCTTCTTCTGTGCAATTGCATTTGCCAGCCGGAATGCTGGCAATATCTCCAACGAGGTGTTTTGTACTTGAGTCAGCAACTCTTCAAACAGTGTTTCGTTTTGGGTTTGCACTGCATACGATTGGGCATAATAAACATACGTCATCAAGAACTTTCCTTTGTTAATCGCCAACGCTTCTTCAAAATGACGTTTGGCCAGATCGGGATTTCCCCCAAGCATCGGAGGCCGGCTGCCGTACACCATTCCAAGAAAAAGATGTGCGCCCCCAAAGTAAAATGATGAATCCTTCGAGAGAACGAATTCCATCATCGCCTGTGAACGCGGAAGTTCGATCAGCGCGTCCGGGTCGGTCTTCGTCAGATTTATGTAACTACCGATGCCAAACGCAGTCCAAAAAACTGCAGGTACATCATCCTTGCTTCGCCTGGCCAATTCGGCTTTGAGATCGTCAACGGAACCATCGAGAGCCTGCGCCATGGAACGGTCCTGCCGAAGAACCCGTAAACCAAAATCCCACCCGCGGCGGTAGAACATACGGGCACGGTCGACATCAACATCTTCGATAAAGCCGAGTGCATAGCTGCTGTATCCCTGGCTCAGAAGGAGTAAAATGCGGACGTTTTCCGGATCACTCTTCAACATCACTTCCAGGAGTTTCAGGTTTGCAGGGATGGCTTTTTCAGCAAAATCGAGGTCTTGTTCTTCAGTGATCGCTTCAAACCCCTGCTCAACAATACCGCCGACCGACCTGACGGCAATTGTTTGAATACAACCCGGGAACAGAAACACCACCGTGCAGCAGAAAAAGAAGACAGGTTTCATTGAACCATTGGCTTTGAATATGCGGTGAAAATATAGGTAAAATCCCAAAGGAATCCAACAGTGGTTTTTTGCACCCGGCCTTAAAAAGGTTTAATGCTCAACCGGTTGATGTAAGGGGGAAGTTGTTTTATATTCAAAGTATATGCGCATTCTTATTGTTGAAGACGAGAAAAAAGTCGCCCGGTTCATCCAGCAAGGACTGGAAGAAGAGCGATATGCCGTCGATATTGCATACGACGGCGAAAAAGGATTATTGATGGCAGAATCCGAAGACTACGATTTGCTAATCCTTGATGTAATGCTACCGAAGATGAATGGCCTCGCCCTTATAAAGGCACTTCGTGACCGCAAAGTGACAACGCCAACCCTGATGCTCACAGCAAAGACCACGACGGAAGACAAAGTTGCGGGGCTCGACAGCGGGGCTGACGACTACCTGACCAAACCATTTGCGTTTGCAGAGCTTCTTGCAAGAGTTCGTTCTTTGCTTCGCAGAGGAGCAAAGGAAAAATCAACTCTGCTCACCATTGCAGATCTCGAGCTTGACACGGTCACTCATAAGGCGAAACGAAATGGTCGCACAATTGAACTGACTGCAAAAGAATATTCATTGCTTGAATATTTTCTCCGCAACAAGGATCGGGTACTAAGCAGAACAATTATTGCCGAGCATATATGGGACTACAACTTTGATACAGGAACCAACATCATCGATGTGTACATCAATCACCTCAGGAACAAGATAGATGATGGGGTCGAAGTGAAACTTATCCATACTGTTCGGGGTGTCGGGTATGTTATGAAGGAGGGGTGACCAGTGCCTTTCATTATGCAGTCCATTCGTGCCAGACTTACATTTGGTTACACACTCCTTGTTCTCACAACACTGCTCGCTTTCGCTGTCATTTCATACTATTATACCAGTGACACGCTTTCGGATAACCTCGATATATCTCTGGGAAACGAAGTCAGGTGGGTAAAGGATTTCATCCAGCCACAGGCGAGTAAAGTGAAACCGAGCAAGCGATCAATCGACGCGATGCTCCGGACAAAACCAAAACTCAAGCCGATTTTGGCCGACAGTCTGGAAGTCGATACGACGGCACAGGACGCCGACGAAATTTGGAACCAAATATTCGAACACACTCTTCTAAGTCCAAAGAAAACTTACATCCAAGTCGCTGATCGCAAAGGGTATATCATCTATCGGTCATATAGCCTGGGCGCAGACAGCTTATCTGTAAGAGACTCGGTTGCATTGAATACTACTGTGCTAACCTCCACGTTACTTCACGGAGAATCAGTACGCACTGCTGTAACTCGCGACAAGAACTTTACGATCCTGGTGGGCTACCCTCTTGCCGAATTGAGTGAGGCACTGGAAAATCTTTTCTCTATATTTCTGATTCTCATCCCGGTCGCCCTTCTGGTCTCCATCGTTGGAGGACTTTATCTTGCAAACAAATCACTGAAACCCGTTCATGCTGTCACAACACGTGCGCGACGTATCACGGCAGAGAATCTGGATCAAACCATCCCAATTCACAACCCGAATGATGAGATCGGAAGGCTGACATCGACAATTAATGACATGATCAGGAGATTGAATAACTCCTTTGCTCAGGTCAGACAATTCTCAGCGGATGCTTCGCACGAATTGCGAACTCCCTTGACAATCATGAGGGGTGAAATTGAACTTTCCTTGCGCAGCACCAAGACTCCAGAGGAATACCGACGTGTGCTCGCAAGCGCGCTGGAAGAGATTCTTCGGATGTCCTCCATCATTGACAGCCTCCTTATGCTTGCGAAAGCTGATCAGGGATTGCAGGATGTGAATTTTGGAGAAGTTGATCTCAGCTCGCTCGTAGAAGAACTTTATGAGGACAGCGAGGTGCTCGCTGAACCAAAACACATCAGCGTAACACTCAGGAAAAACGAACCACTTGCAATAGTCGGAGACAAAGTACGATTGCGGCAACTTTTCCTAAACCTGATTGACAATGCAATCAAGTACACCCAGGATGGAGGTTCCGTAACACTTGCCGTGGAACGGCAGAACGGGTCTGCAGTTTTTGAAGTCCGGGACAATGGCATTGGCATTCCGGCTGAAGACATCGAACGCATATTCGATCGGTTTTATAGGGTCGATAAGGCGCGGGCGCGCGAACTGGGGGGAACAGGATTGGGTCTCTCCATCGCAAAATGGATAGCAGAAATACATAGAGGGTCTATCCTGGTGAAAAGCGAGCCTGCAAAAGGCTCTACTTTTACCGTCCTTTTGCCTCTCAATTGATCCCGTATATGCTGTTAAGTTTTTTTAACTACACCTTAACATATCCTTAATTGTAATAGCATATCTTAGTACAGTATTATTGGAACACTACAGACACACACCTCAAACAAATCAAAAGGAGTAGATTCATGAAACGAAGCATGGTGTTTACGTTGGTTGTTGCATTTGTTTTTGCGATTGCAGGAACGACGCTTGCTCAGGATTCCTCAATGAAGAAGACTGAGACAAAGAAGCAAGAGACCAAGACTGTGGTTCAAGAAAAAGCGCCCGCCGCAACGAAAACAACGCCGAAGGCAACGGAGATGAAGAAAGATGGCGCCAAGAAACACGCCAAGAAGCATGCACCTAAAAAAGAAATGGAAAAAAAGGACGCGGATAAGAAGTAACTGAATGCTGCCGGTGGGATTCACTGCAAGGCGTCGAAAGACGCCTTGCCTGTTTTTAGACCAAAGTCGAACGCCTCTTCACCACGATATCCCCGGACACTATTGTGTCAGAAATCAGCTCCCAAGGAAAGATAATATTTTGGTTCGGAGAAACCTGCAACGTTCCAAGCCCACGCAACGTCGAACCGAACCAGGAACGCGAGAAAGAATATTCGTGCACCGGTCCCCATACCCATGAGCAGATCACGCGTTACAATGCTTCCATTTGCGTTGCGTGTAAACGCTTTGAAATCTCTTTCTTTGTTCCATGCTGAACCCATATCGAAGAACAAGGCACCTGCAATGCTCTGCAAACCAATCGGCAACGGGCCTGCCTGCAGGAAAGCAAAAAGAGGATACCGAAGCTCAAAGTTGAACAGTCCATACCGCGAGCCAATCGCCGCATTATAATTGAAGCCTCGAAGCGGTAGGCCGGTTTGCAGGAAGAGATAGTCTTCTGCATTTTCCAACGGGATGGTATTTCCTTCAAAGGTCCTGTTGATCCAGTTATCCACACCGCCTACGATGAACTTCTGGGGGTTTTTGCCGAAACTTCCGCCACCAGCCAATCGCAACGCGATGCTGTAGCTCCGTCCAAGCCTGAGATACGTCCGGTAGTCTCCTGTAAGATTAACAAAGCTCAGCCCATTCCGTCCGAGTTTTGGCGTGCCAAACAGATTCATGCTATAGCGCGTTCCGTTCACGGGCGCAGTGTATCCCCACAAAGATGTGTCATGCGTGTAGCCAAGAGACGGCACCAAAACTGTGCGTTTCTGAACAGGCTCGGCAACCAAATCCAGATTTTCCTTCGAAACATTGAACCAACTCAAACCAAAATCTATTCTGTTGAACCGATCCAGGGGCAACGAGGCCGAGGTCGACAGCCCGAACGTGCGGAACCGGTAGAGACTGGCGCCCCCGAAAGGATCGTCGAGGACAACGAACCGGGCGCTATGAAACCCTGCGATACCATAGTCAATACGTTCAGGGAGATAAAAATACTGGAGAGCGTAGTCACTGTTCTTCAGATCAAGCAGCAAGTTGGTAACAAACACAATCTGATGATTACCGAGCAGGTCGCTGAAAGCCATGACCGTGGACCCGGTGACACCGTAAAATGTATTATAGCCGGCGTTCCCGTAAATAATATCCGGAGAGAAGTTGAGTTTGTATTTGCTGACTTTGTACTTCCCTTCTGCATCAAGGTTGTTCGCTATCTTCGGCATTTTCGCAACACTGGAGT
>JBGPGQ010000003.1:0-28594 GCA_041483995.1 Bacteroidota bacterium | reverse complement strand
GTGGATTTCCTGAGCATCGGAACAAACGACCTGATCCAATATCTACTCGCCGTCGATAGAGGCAACAGTTCTGTTGCCCAGATATACCAGGAGTTCAACCCGGCGGTATTGCGGATAATCAAGACGGTGATTGACGCTGCTCATAAAAAAAATATCTGGGTTGGTATGTGCGGAGAGATGGCGGGCAATCCGCTTGCAACTGTTCTACTGGTCGGGCTGGACCTGGATGAGTTCAGCGTCGTCCCATCAGTTCTCCCTGAAATAAAGAAAATCATCCGTTCAATCAAATACAAAGAAGCGCGGCAAATCTCCAGCAAAGTACTGACACTTTCTACTGAAGAAGAAATCAGGGAGTATTTGTCGTCAATTATCAAGACCCGGTTCCCGGAAATCCCGCTGGAAACATAAGTCGCGTGTTCTGCATTGCAAGTGAAACACATTGTTCAATTGATAAGGAGTTTGTATGACATTTGAAGAAATCTATGCCATAGATGTATCCAACATGTATTCACTTGTGAAGGGATTTCCTGCACAGGTGAAAGAAGCAGTGGCAATCGGCAACTCTGCTTCCGTAAGGCTCAACACACGATCGGTGGAGAACATTGTTCTGTGCGGACTTGGCGGTTCGGCCATTGGTGGAGACTTGTTAAGGAGTTACCTCGCGAACGAATTGAAAGTTCCGTTTGTCGTGAATCGCAACTATACGCTGCCGAAATTCGTCGGACCCAAAACGCTCGTCATCATATCAAGCTACTCGGGCAACACCGAAGAGACTAACGCGGCGCACAAGGAAGCATTGAAACGGAGAGCGAAAATTCTCTGCATCTCCTCAAACGGTGCAACCGCAAAAACCGCAAAGGGTAAGAGGTCTCCTCTGATCACGATACCCGGAGGCTTGCCGCCGCGGGCAGCGCTTGGATATTCGTTTTTCCCACTCCTCATTGCTCTTGCCAAACTAAAAATGATATCCGGCAAAAGTGGCAACATTAAAGAGACAATTGCACTGCTTGAAGAGAAATCGGACGAGTATGGAAATCCGGATCCCGCCAACAACACGGCGTTACAGATTGCAGGACAACTGCGCGGAAGACTTGGTGTTATCTACTCTTCAACAGAAAGGTTTGATGCAGTGAGTACCCGGTGGCGCGGACAGATGGCGGAGAATGCAAAGACGCTCATGTTCGGACACGTGCTTCCCGAAATGAACCATAATGAGCTTGTGGGCTGGAAGGTTTTGAAGGAACAAATGCGAGAAATGCAGGTCCTCTTCCTGCGCGACAAGGACGACCACAGGCGGGTACAAATGCGTATCGGGATTACAAAACAGATTGTCGGTGAACACACATCTCGCATTTCCGAAGTGTGGAGCGAAGGTACATCGCTGCTTGCCCGCATCTTTTCGCTCGTATATCTCGGCGATTGGGTAAGCTATTACCTGGCGATCTTGCATAACGAGGACCCGACCCCTGTAAAGGTAATTGATTATTTAAAGGATGAGTTGTCAAGAGTCTAACTGTAAGGCACATAGCCAAAGGCCATCGCCGCAGATTTTCCACCTCACACGGAATACAAAATGACCAAAGAACATCGAACCGCAATTTTCGTTGCAATCATACTGTTTGCCGTCCTTCTGTTCGTGACCGTTTTCAGGGACGGAACATCCTGGTGAGTCCAACTACTCGGTAGTAGAAGCTTTCAAGTATGGAAAAACCCAGAAAGAGAAAACGATGATTGTTGTAACCGGTGGCGCGGGATTTATCGGCAGCGCTACGATCGCCATGCTAAACAAGATAGGGAGGGACGATATACTCGTCGTGGATGAACTTGGAAAGTCCGAGCAATCGAAAAACCTGGTAAGCAAGAAGATTGCCGGTTACGAACACAAAGACGATTTCCTCAACGCCATAGAACGGAATACGTACACCTCCACCATTGACTCCATCATTCATCTGGGCGCATGTTCTTCAACCACGGAACAGGATGTTGAATATTTGATGCGCAACAACTACCGCTATACCCGGCAGTTGGCGGAATGGTCACTCGCACACAATGTTTCGTTCATCTACGCAAGCAGCGCGGCGACCTATGGGGACGGTTCGCATGGATTCTCAGACGATGACACAGTAACACCTTTGCTGCATCCGTTGAACCCTTACGGTCACTCGAAACAGGCATTTGACCTCTGGGCGCTTCAACAACAGCTGCTTGACAAAATCACCGGCATAAAATTCTTCAATGTCTTCGGCCCCAACGAGTACCACAAGGGTGATATGATGAGCCTTGTGGCAAAAGCATACAGGCAGATACAGGGCACGGGAAAGGTCCGGCTCTTTAAATCGTACCGAAGTGACTATGGCGATGGTGAGCAGGTTCGTGATTTTATTTATATCAAAGATTGTACGGCTGTGCTTGCGTGGTTGTTGGAGCATCCGACGGTTCACGGCTTGTTCAACCTTGGCACTGGCAAAGCCCGTTCATGGAACGACCTTGCTACCGCGATTTTTTCAGCGCTGGGCAAACCTGTACGCATTGAGTACATTGACATGCCGGAAACGATCCGCGATGCGTATCAATATCATACCGAAGCAACAATGGACAAACTACGTCGAGCCGGATGCCAGCTCTTGTTCCACTCACTGGAGGATGCGGTAAAAGACTATGTGCAGAATTATTTGCACACAGCAACACCCTATCTATAACAAACGGACCAGCCTCGGTGAAATCAACGCTTCTTCACACTGCAGCACAATATATACAAACCTCTTTTCCCTTTTCCTCGCAAGTAAGATGCGAACTCCTTCTTAAAATATTGTAGAATCACCATGGGACGTTTTGACATTCTCAAACAAATTCAGCAATTGGATCCTGAACGGGACAACATGAGAATCATGTATCTTTCCTTCGGATATGAATTCTCGTGGGACTCGATCCGCTCGCTGGAGATTGCGTTGTACAGAACATACTGTGTTCCGAGCATCTCCTCTCTGCTGGATAGGACGGGAGAGTTTCACCAGCGCACACAGAAACGGTACGACGACACCTCGCTCATCGTTGCAGAGATGTGTGAATGGGGATACCTCGAAGGCAGGGGCAAGGAAGCCCTGGAGCGGATGAATTGGGCACATAGTCATTTCAAGATCTCAAACGACGACTACCTGTATGTCCTTTCGACGTTCATCTTTGAGCCGGGGCGCTGGATCGACAAATTTGGCTGGAGAAAACTGTGTGAGACGGAAAAACTCGGTTACTACTGTTTCTGGCGTGAAGTGGGAAAGCGAATGGGCATTCAGGAGATTCCGCCTTCCTATGTGGAGTTTGAGAAATTCAGCATCGAGTATGAACGAAAACATTTCAGGTTTGCAGACACAAATCGGCGCGTTGGCTCATCAACGCGGGACCTGTTTGCCTCATGGCTTCCTCGGATCTTCACCCCCATTGTTCGCTACAGCATTTACGCGATTCTCGATGACAGCATGCTAAACGCATTCGGCTTCCCACAACCCCTGCCATTGACGAGACCTCTAATAAACGACGCCTTGAAGTTACGCGGACGCATTGTTCGCTTCCTACCACCACGAAAAGAGCCGCATTTTTTCACTGACGACAAGAACCGAACCTATCCACATGGCTATCACATTGGAAAGCTCGGTCCGCCTAAACTTGTAGCAAAGGAAGAGCAGGCTCATCCCTGAGTGCGCAATTTAACTTTATAGACATGGTACTCGACCAGTCTCTCCGATGCAGAGCGCTTCATAGCTAACATGTTGCAACTCACTTGTAATCTCCCTATCATATTCACACCACCATCTTTGAATCTCCCTTAACACTTTTGTTCTGTGTCTGACGGGTCTGCGATGAAAAGACTATCTTCCCTTCTTCCGGTGCTTCTATTCTTGTGCGTTACCAATGTTTCTGCACAGTTCTTCTACTTCGGCCGGAACAAAGTACAGTACACAGACTTTGAATGGCATGTCTTGCGAACGGAACACTTCGACATCTATTACTATCCCCAGATGAAAGATCTTGCCGAACGCGGCGCGTTCTTCGCTGAAGAGAGCTACAAACTGCTTGAAGTGAAGTTCAATCACACGCTCAACATCCGGGTGCCGTTGATCTTTTACAGCTCCCATTTGCATTTTGAGCAAACCAACGTAACTGGCGGTTTCATACCGGAGGGCGTGGGCGGCTTCTTCGAATTCCTAAAAGGCCGCGTCGTCATTCCATCGGATGGATCGGTAGCGCAGTTTAAGCATGTGATCCGCCACGAGCTAGTTCATGTGTTCATGCACAGCAAGCTCAGCCGGGTGTTGATAGACCACCGCAAACCCCAGGACAAAACTCCGCCGCTTTGGTTTACGGAAGGTCTCGCCGAATACTGGTCAACAGACTGGGACACGCAAGCCGAAATGGTAATGCGCGATGCCGTACTGAACGACATCGTTGTCGGCTTGAGCGATATGGATCAGATCTATGGCTCATTTCTCATGTATAAGGAAGGGCAAAACGCGCTTCAGTTCTTGAACAACCAATATGGCAATGAAAAAATTCTCCTGCTGATGGAGAATTTTTGGAAGGAAAATTCATTCAACGACCTTTTCAAAATCACGATCGGCAAAAATTACAAAGAGTTCGATGAGGAGTGGCTTTACGCTCTAAAGAAACAGTATTATCCCCTTCTTGGCAATTACGATCAAGCGAGCAGGGTTACGGTAAATGTCGTGAGGGGGGGCTTTAATGCAAAACCCGTCGTATTCGAACATGATTCGACGCGGGAAGTTTTTTTTATCGGCAACCAGACAGGATATACCGGCATTTACAGAAAAAAGCTCGACGAAACCGACCCTGAAGCTTCTGCGACGAGCGTGATCGAGGGAGAGAAATCGGACGAGTTCGAAGCGTTCCATCCATTCCGCAGTGGAATGGATATTTCGAAGAATGGTGTGCTCGCATTTGTGACAAAGAGTGGGGAGAACGACGCTCTCCATCTGTATGATGTCGCAATGGATACCATTGTGCAAACCTTCCGCTTCAAGGATATCGTTAGTATCGGCTCACCGTCATGGTCACCGGACGGAAAGCGTTTAGTCTTTTCCTCCCTCGACATGACAGGCAACAATGATCTCTACATCCTCAACACCGAAACCGGCGATCTGCAAAAACTCACCAACGATTACTATGATGACCGTGATCCGTCCTGGTCGCCTCTGGGCAATACCATAGCCTTTAGTTCCGATCGCACTCCGTTCGGTTCAAGGGGCGCGTACAACCTGTTCCTCTATACTATCACAACTGGAACGATTGACTACCTGACGTACGGTAAAGAAACTGCGAAGTCGCCTGCGTGGTCTAAAGATGGCTCGAAACTTGCCTTCACTTGCGACGTGGACGGAACAGATAACATTTGGATCATGAATGTGGAGAAGCGGTTTCCGGCCGGCGCACGGTCGATGACCAAGGTGACACACTTCACCACATCAGCTTTTGATCCTACGTGGACGGCATCCGGTGATCTGGTATTTGCTGCGTTCGAAAATTTCAGCTTTCAGATCAAAACGCTGAAAAACATCAATGCCGTGGCGGAAACTTCGACAACAGTCAAACTGGTCGACCTCTCTAATAAAGAGAAACCGTGGGAGGCAAAGTCCATTGCTGGGATGACAGAAGTAAAATCATTCAGATACGAGGGCGATTATAGTCTTGATATTGCACAGAGCGCCATCTCTACTGACCCTGTGTTCGGAACATCTGGAGGTGCGTTTGTTGCATTGAGTGATTTACTGGGAAACGACCAATACTATTTCCTTCTTTATAACACCGCGCAATCACAGGACGAACTCCTTTCGAGCTTTAATGTCGCAATCTCCCGCGTTTCGCTCGGTCGTCGCACAAACACTGCCTATGGTATTTACAGGTTCGCAGGCAGGAGATATGATCTTACCGACAAGGATCAGTTCTTCTTCGAGCGCGTGTTTGGAGCATACTTCGCACTAAGTTACCCGCTGACAAAATTTCAGCGAATTGAAACCGTGGTAAGTATGAGCAATTCTGACAAGGAGGTCACTGGAACAATTGAAGACCGAAAAGCCTTGCTGCTTTCGAATTCGATATCGTTCACACATGACAATTCTTTGTGGGGGCCAAGCGGTCCGATTGATGGGAGTCGCTTCAACATCACGCTTGCGTTTACATCTGATATCCAGTATTCAAATGTCAATTACTACACTATTATAGCTGACTACAGACAATACTTCAGACTATCACAACGCAGCGCATTTGCTTCGCGGGCATGGCTCTTTTACAACGATGGAAAGGAATCTCGTCGGTTTGTGATGGGTGGCAGTTGGGACCTTCGAGGCTGGCCACGATGGACAATCCGCGGAGAGAAACTCTGGCTCGCGAGTCAGGAACTTCGTTTCCCATTTATTGATCAATTCGCAGTGCGTTTTCCGTTTGGAGGTGTCAGTTTCTGGTCGATCCGCGGCGCGCTGTTCTTGGATGCGGGCGGAGCATGGGATACTCAATACACGGAAACCCTCGGTAGTACGGGCGGAGGTTTGCGGATGAATCTGGGTGGCGTCCTCGTTCTTCGCTATGACATTGGAAAACGGATAGAAAGGAACTTCGCACAGTTTCAAAAGGGACTGTTTCATCAATTCTTTTTTGGATGGGATTTCTAATGCGTGGCACCAGACATGCGGCTGTTTTAATCATCATGAGTTTGGTTTCGGGTTGCAGTGGGTTGAGACTTCAGCACCCACTAAAGGTTGATGCAAGCGATTGGCCCACTTTTGCGCGAGACGGCTCACGTTCGAGCGCTACGGCAGAGAGCATCAATCCGCCTCTTGAGTTGCAGTGGGAACATGACATAACGGGAGGAATCGGTAACGGATCTCCGGTCATTGTCGATAGCTTTGTCATAATCGGGAACCTGCGCGGTGAGCTCTACGCTATCAACATGAACACTAATAAGCGCGTCGGATGGATCGACCTCGGTGACGCGATCCAGGGGGCGCCTGTCGTCAATGGTAATGTGGCGTTTGTTGCCACATCAAATACGCGTGCCTCGCTGATCGCATTTGATCTCGTAGACGGTGTGTCGCTTTGGAAACGAGAGTACGGCGACATTGAAGTTTCCCCACTCATCTATGATCAACATATCTACATCGGAAATACGACCGGACTTTTCTTTTGTGTTGAGCGGACAAAGGGTGATATGGTTTGGAAGTTTGAAATCTCTGAGAACAGAAAACGCAAAGGGATTCGCTCTTCTCCGGCAATCGAAGATTCAACGGTTCTCTTCGGCGCAGATGATGGGGCGGTCTACGCGCTTGATGCCAAAACTGGATCGCTCCGTTGGAAATTTCAAACCGGCGCTGGAATTGTCGCGGCGCCTGCGGCAGCAAATCGAACCGTGTACATCGGCAATACAGACGGTGTTGTGTACGCAATCGATGTAGAATCCGGTCAGCAACGCTGGATGGTCTCCACCGGAACGCCGATCTATGCAAGCGCTTCATTGTCTCATGACCTTGTGATAGTCGGAAACACAGGGGGCGCACTGAATGCAATGCGTTCCGCGGACGGAACACTGGCGTGGACAACGAATCTTGGAAGCGTGATCAATGCAGGCGGGGTGAGTTCGGGCAATACTTTCTATATCGGAACACTCAAGAAGGAACTCTTCGCTGTGAAGATCACCGACGGGTCCATACTCTGGAAGCAAGAAGTTTCCGGAAGAATAAAAACATCACCCGCGGTTGCCAACGGAAAATTATTCATTGCGACCGACAACCGGCTTGTGATGGCATTCCATCGGAGAACACAATGAAAATCAATGTGGGCACTATATTCGGCCTTGCGTGTGTGTTTGGCAACTCTTCATTGATATTTGCTCAAAGCGCGAGCAATGACAGTTCCCGGGTCGAACCGCAAATCTCCTTGACAATTCAAACAAACATTGACAGCGCTGCGGTCATCATTGATTCCAATCAGGTTGGTTTCACACCCCTCACAATAACATCGATAACACCCGGACTTCACTTGCTGAAACTGATACATCCTGATCCAGCCAATTGGCTCACCAGCAACATCAGTGACAGTATAATCCTTCATACTGGAGACACACGCACGCTTCGGTATGCTTTCGACACACGTTTCGTTGTTGCATCGCAACCCTATGGGGCCGAAGTACTGGTGAACGATTCGTTGGTCGGTACGACGCCCCTCGTTCTAAGAACAACCTCCATGCTTGATCGAGGTACTCTTCGGATAAGAAAACCTGAATACGAAGAGGCACTCATCGAAGTCAATGATCAATCACGCGGGTTCGTACCTGTAACACTGAAAAAAAAATGGGGGTATGATGGTGGGGGATCCTCAATGCTGAATGAAATAACAAAGAAGAACTCCTCATTTCGACTTTACCTCGTCGGCGCCACTGCCATCGTCTCAGGAGCTACGGCCGCATTTTGCAAGATCAAAGCCGACGACAGGTACAACGCGTATCAACAGACCGGAGTTCCCTCCCTGCTTTCCGAGACAAATCGACTTGATACCATCTCCGCAGTTGCACTGATTGCCACGCAGCTTAGCCTTGGGCTCTTCACCTATTTCATGCTCTCAGACTAACAAATCATGCCTAGAGGCATGGAAACCCGTATTGTTCTTGACTTTCATCACTGCAGCCCCTATATTTCTTCGGAACTTTGCTGGAATCGACAACACTTTTCCCCCGACAAACTTAGAGCGAGGCAACTCTGGATCCTGTAATGAAAGATGAAATGGAGTTTCTTAAGAACGTGCCTATTTTGTGCGATCTTGAGCCCATGGACCTTGACACGATAGCAAAAGTTGGAGTTCGCAAGAAATACAAAAAGGGAAGTATAATCCTTCTGGAAGAAGAAGCGGGAGCTGCATTATTCGTTATCATTTCGGGAAAAGTGAAGATCGTCCGTATGGACGATGATGGTCGTGAAGTTATTCTTTCGATTCTCGGAGAGAGTGATTTTTTTGGGGAGATGGCCATTCTCGACGGGCTGGCTCGCTCCGCAAGTGTTGTCGCAATTGCAAAATCCGAGTTGTTCATGATTCATAGAAGGGATTTCCTCAAACTACTGCACGATTTCCCTTCCGTGGCAATTGCCTTGCTAAAAGAGCTCACAATGCGTCTCCGTAAGGCGGATGCGCAGATCAAGAGCCTATCTCTCAAAGATGCAGCTGGCAGGGTATCGAACGTCATCCTTCAGCTTGCAGACGATATTGGCAAGATCCGTAAAGGCCGCGTGGAAATCGATGAGTTGCCACTCCAGCAGGATCTCGCAAACATGGCAGGAACTTCCCGCGAAACTATCTCACGAATGATTCACTCCTTCATACGCGAAGGATACCTCGAACTTGAGAGGGGGAAACTCATTATTAATGATTATGAGAAGTTCAAAAGCAGGTATCTGTAACGTTCCCTTCGATCGTGCTGGTGGCCAATGAGCGGTAGAGCTGATCTTCATATGCACACCACATACTCCGACGGAGCATTCTCAACATATGAGCTCCTCCGGCGCGCCAAACAGGTTGGACTAACAACAATCAGCATTACTGATCACGATAACACGGGCGCAATCGAAGAAGCTTTACCACTCGCCAAAGAACTCGATCTTGAAGTAATCCCTGGAATGGAGCTCAGCGCGAACATCGGCGAACAGGATATCCATATTCTCGGGTATTTTTTTGACCATAAAAACCTGCAACTACTTGAATATCTTTCTTTTTTCCGCACTGAGCGAGTCAAACGGGCGGAACGGATTGTCGAGAAACTGAACGACTTGAAGGTGCCCTTAAGACTCGAGTCGGTAATGGATCAGGCTGGAAGTGGTTCGGTGGGACGACCTCATATTGCGCATGCGTTGCTGGAAGAGGGCCTAACGGGAACGTATCACGAAGCTTTTTCAAAATACATCGGATTTGGCAAACCTGCATATGAAAGAAAATATCAGGTTTCTCCAAAAGAGGCAATTGAATTGATCTCATCAGCCGGTGGCCTTTCATTTATTGCACATCCCGGTACCAGCATCGACGAGAAAGTAATTATGGATCTGATACAAGTCGGCGTGGACGGAATAGAGGTGATCCACCCCTCTCATTCTCCCGAATTGATTACTCACTATGCCGGCATCGTTAGTGAATATTTCTTGCTTGGATCCGGTGGTTCCGATTTTCATGGCGGTAAAAGAAACGACCATGAGATTCTTGGGAAGTATTACATCTCGGAAGAATCGGTCGAAATGATGCGTCATCGCCTGTAAACTGGCGCGTGTTCATGCACTTGATCATATATTGAAGGAGAACCATGGCTCGTTCCATAGAAGGACAACTTGCCGCTGAATCGTATTCATTCGGAATTGTAGTCAGCAGATTCAATAGTCTGATTACCAAACAACTGCTTGATGGCGCGATGGATTGCCTTCTACGCCATGGAGCCGACGAGAAGAACATCACAATAGTTCATTGCCCCGGATCATTTGAGATCCCACAGGTAGCCCAGCAGCTCGCAAGCGCGAATACTCTCAATGCAATCATTTGCCTTGGATGTATTATCCGTGGTGAGACCCCCCATTTCGATTATATCGCCTCAGAAGTAAGCAGAGGAATTGGACACGTCGCCCTCGAGACAAGAATCCCGATCTCCTTTGGTGTTCTTACAACTGAAAGTCTTGAGCAAGCGCTGGAGCGTGCCGGCGCAAAGTCAGGGAACAAAGGATGGGATGCGGCAATAACCGCAATCGAATTGGCACATATCTCTCAACAGCTCTCCGGAGGGAGAAAGCGTTCGAAGAATTGATAAGAATTCACTCGATATATCTTTTTGATTCTTATCAATGGAGACGAGGATGATGAAGAGTGGTTTTTTTCTTGGCGTAGTGCTGATTCTTGCTGCCCATCCAGCAACAGCGGGGATCGGCGTATGGAAGAATTACACATCGATGAAAGAAGTGCGCGGCGTGGCAAGAGAAGGCAATTTGTTTTGGGCGGCCACGAGCGGTGGGCTGTTCTCCTGGAATCAAACAACAGGCACGTACCAGTTGTTCACGAACGCCGAGGGTCTGCAGAACTTCGACCTGACAGCGGTTGGCATTGACAGTCACGGAAACATCTGGACGGGAACTTCGACGGGGGTCATCCACGTATATTCCCCGTCCTCACAGTCATGGCGCTACATTCTTAACATCGCGGGAAATGGAAATCAAACGAATAAAAAAATCAATGCTTTCACGATGTACAGAGATACTGTGCTTATCTGCACGGAGTTTGGACTCAGTATGTTCGATAGCAAGAAGTTTCAATTCGGCGATACCTATTCGAAGTTCGGCACTTTACCAACAACATTACGCATAGCTGCATCCTCCGCCGTTATCTTCAATGGCAAAATCTGGACGACGATCTCAACCGGTCAGGGCAACGGACAGATTGCTGTCGGTGATCTCGCTACTGTGAACCTGCTCCAGCCGGAATCCTGGTCACTGCAATCCATTGCAGCAGGAAGTGTGTCGCCGACATCTCTTTTACTGTACAACAACAGACTATATGCGAGTACGACAGGAGGTCTTTTTTATCTTGACAACAACCTTTGGACAAGTGTTAGCGTTCTAGACGGAAAAAACATTGTTGCCGCCAGTACATCACCAACCACAATGGCTCTTTGCACGACCTCGTTCGAGGTTTTCACGTTGAATACTCAAAACGATACTCTGCATGTCGGGTCACTGTTGCCGAATACCCCCTCGTCAATAGCCATAGATGACAATGGCAAGACTGTAATAGGATCTCTCAGTACCGGTCTCTTGACGTTTGCTTCTGCATGGGACGCCCATATTCCCAATGGACCCAACGGAAACCAGTTTACCAGCATTGCTTCGGACGCCAACGGCGTGGTGTGGTGTGCGTCGGGAAGCTCAAACGGCAAAGGATTTTACAGATTCAATGGCATGGATTGGAAGTCATTCACGAGACAGAACAGTCAGCTACCTCTCGATGAGTACTATCGCGTGTCCGTCGGGTGCAACGGCTCCGTTTGGGCAAGCTCTTGGAGTAGAGGTTTTGTTGAAATACCCGATGGGGTTGACAGTGTGGACACATCCCACATCTTTGGAAGAAATGTCGGGATGGTTGGAATACCGAACGATCCAAACTATATTGTTGGATCGACGGTGGAATGTGACAGACAGGGAAACGTGTGGATGACCTCCCGTGACGCTGCCAATACCCGAATCCTTGTAATTCGCAAGACTAATGATACCTGGATTACATCTCCTGTATTGCTTGGCGGTACACGGCTGAAACTTCTCCAGGACGCGGCTCTTGAGCGAAGCTTTGCGCTCGATGCATCCGGAAACATGTGGGCCGTGGTCCGCGATCCTGCGTACGCAGGAGTTATCAGAATCGGCAATCGCCCGGGGATCGACACCACTGTACAGTACCACATCACCAGCGCAGATGGACTTCCGGGAACAGAAATTAGAACAATTATAGTGGATCGTGACAACGATATTTGGGTTGGCACCGACGGAGGCATCGGCATTATCTTTGATCCGGACAATCCGAAGCGCGCTGGCAGCATAGCAATCTACAAACCTCTTCTTGGACAGATCATCAACACTATTTCTGTTGATCCGCTAAATCAAAAATGGGTCGGCACAACTGAAGGGGCCATCCTGCTTTCGCAGGACGGAACTCAGGTGCTGGCATCGTACACTGTTGATAATACAGGTGGAAAACTCATCGACAATGACATCAAGAGTATCACCATTGATGTAAAAAAAGGAATCGTGTATTTTGGAACGACATCCGGTCTTGCAAGCTTATCAACCACGGCAATTGAACCGAAGGCATCATTCGACAAGCTTCTTATTTCGCCGAACCCCTATATCGTACCAAACACAGCCTTAATAACCATTGACGGTCTTGTAGAAAATTCCAGCATAAAAGTCCTGTCAATTGATGGACGCCTGATTCGTGAGATCAAAACCCCTGGAGGCCGGATTGGATTCTGGGATGGGAAGGATGCTGAAGACAAGGACGTCGCGTCCGGTATTTATATCATCACAGCGTATTCCGAAGATGGCACCAGAGTCGCCACCTCGAAAGTTGCTGTCGTGAGGAGGTAGCCATGACGGAATAAAAAAGAACTTCAAGCATCACCAGGGCACACGCGAAGACCTGCGGACACCGAGTCGACGAACAGAGCGCGAAGCAAGCTGCCAGAACCAATCTTACAAAACCACTAATTAATAAATAATCTTGTTTTAGGAGGGCGGAGACTTTGGAGAACAACGGCTACAAAGATGAGATATTCACAAAGCGTGTAAGGGCGGGCAAGCGCACTTATTTCTTCGACGTGAAATCAACCAAGTCGGAAAAGGATTTTTATATTACGATTACCGAGAGTAAACGCGTCGGTGAAGATGAATACGAGAAACACAAGATCTTCCTTTACAAGGAAGACTTTGAGAAATTCAAGGATGCGCTCTCGGAAACTGTCGAATTCGTGCAGACACAATTGATTGAGCAGGTCGAGGCCGAAAAACAAGTGTAGCAACTAGATAATATTCCTATCAAATCGCCTTGACCGTTAACACTTCTTCTCCTGCAGTTTATTCCGAGCAAACTGTAGTAGCTCTACCGCGAGCAACTGTTTTTTTCTTCACTGAAAGCAAGACATGCCGCCATGGTTCACCTCCGCGCTTGCAGTGAAGATCCATGCGTGGGAAGGAGCATCTACCTCTGAAAAGGCCAAGCAGTTGCAACTACTAGCGAAGTACGGTGGAAGAGCATTTCCTTTCCTTAGTATATCTTCGATTCCCCTTCTCACTCTCATTCTGAATCTGATAACAATACCGGGATATACAGGCGATGACGCCTATATTCATTTCACCTATGTCAGAAACATACTAGAGCACGGCAGATTCTCATACAACTCATTAGATCCTACTTACGGATCATCAAGCATACTTTGGGTGCTCCTTGGTTCATTGTTTTCGTTTTTCACTGGAGAAGGCCCAAACACTATGAGAGTTCTCTCCGGTGCAATCTTCTTCTTGAACGCTCACCTCTTTGCCAAGTACCTCAAATCAAGATTCTCGTTCACACTATGTCAACAGCTCTTCTGTTTGGCGCTGTACATGGGCAATGCAGTTTCTTTCAGGTGGTTGCTAACGGGGATGGAGACAAATCTGATCCAATTCATGATGCTGGTGTTTCTCTTACTGTACAATCCTGATAAGCCAATCGTATCAGCTGCGTACTGTCTTTGGGGATACTTGGTGCGACCTGAACTCCTATTGGTACCCATCTGTCAAATATCCATGGCTCTGTGGGAACGAAGGGTGTTAAGAAAGCCTTCCTTGAAATTCATTCTCGCGACTTCGCTCCTTTTTCTTTGCTGGTTCTTAACTGCCTACTTGTATTTTGGTTCTATGCTCCCACTCACATCCATCAAGTCTGGCTATACACCGGAATATCAAAGTTTTATTCGTCTCTGCAAAGTCGTGGCAGGTACATTTCCTATTGAATTTGCAGCTATTGCAACTCTTCTTTTCAGTTCCCGATTGCGAAGAGCTGTCCTTCAATCTCTGAAACCGAACGAGCGGCTTCTGATGTTATTCGGTGTGGGTCTTCTGAGTTTCTATGCTCTGTCGGGAACCAATGTCATTTCTCGTTATTTGGCTCCAATGCATATCCCCTTGTGTATTCTCATAGTCTCAGTAGTCACGCAAAGCACATACTATCATCGCCTCCCTTATATTGCTGCCCTCGTATTGACAACACAAACTCTCCTCTTTTTTGGCATTCACTACTACCCTATCAGAGAATTCGTGGCCGGTTTTCAAACAACATACTCTCACATCGGCCATTTGATTGAGAAGCAAAATGAACAGGATACATCATCGGTAATACTCTCAGATGTCGGAATGGTCGGCTATTATTCTCGCAGACCGATAGTTGATCTCGTTGGGCTGACATCGAATCACGTACATATCGCCCACTCGAGGGAAATTCCAGTTCTTGCAAGCATCTACAGGCCAAGATTCCTCATCATAAGACTTGAGAACGCCACAATTACGCAATACATTGAAGAGTTAAAAACACAAATGCCAACGATTGAACATGCCGACGTTGTGTTGCACGAGCAGATTGGACGCATGGGTGTTGCTGATGCAACAACATGGCATGTGTACGTGCTCGACCTACAGTACAAACCAACTGCCAAGAACAGTACGCTTTCATAATTTTCTCTCTATTGCCGATACCAAGTACACCGCGATAGCGCACAAAGTCGGGGACCACACATGTTGTGGTTTGCTTGACTCTCTTCATTTTTTTCCCTATATTTTTTGTGTTTTCCACGTTCTAGAAGAGAATGCTCCAGGAATTTGGGGAAGATATGATGACAATCCAGATTGGGGGGCTTTCGGAAGGTGTTCACCTGTACCATTTTCAGGTGCACGCAAAAGAGTTGGGTCTGACAGAGAACTTTACAAAAGATGTTGTCGTCGAAGCAACGCTTGAAAAGACCGGCAGCCAGTTGTTCCTCAAGTCTACAATACATGTGGTGGGTTCGTTTGAATGTGATCGTTGTATTACAGAATTTGACACAACTCTCTCGCCTTCTTACCCGATGCACTATGTGAGCGATAGCGAAGAGTACGGGCGATTTGACCCCGCAGAAGTGCAGTTGCTTACGCCAGGTCAACATATGATTGATATTTCAGAAGATGTCCGACAGATGATTCTGCTTTCAGTACCACTTAAACTTCTCTGCAGCGATACCTGTGCGGGATTGTGCCCACAGTGTGGCAAGAATCTCAATACCGAATCGTGTTCGTGTACCGGTCCAGCTATCGACTCACGCTGGGAAGGATTACGACGGATTCAGAATCAATAATCGACCAGATTTACCGACAGGAAAGAAGGAGTACGACAGCTTATGCCAAATCCGAAACGACGCCATTCCAAAACACGCGGACGAAAACGCCGCACACACTATAAAGCGACTGCGGCAGCCGTGTCAGAATGTGCAAATTGCCACACACAGAAGCTCCCTCATCGTGCCTGCCCCAACTGTGGTTACTACAACGGCCGATCTATCAAGGTTCCCAAAACAACCTAAACGGACCTTTGAACGAGCATACGATTCCGGATCGAGATTCCTCAATCTGATTTCTTTGCTTTCGTGATATCTTGGCTTCCCAACAAACGCATATACGCATAGCCGTCGACGCGATGGGGGGGGATTTTGCTCCCGGAAACATTGTCGCCGGCGCCATCGAAGCATTGCGGGAATCTGGAAACAGGTTTTCCCTTCTCCTGGTTGGTCGGAAGGAACTCATCTATCAGGAATTGGAAAAACACGGGTCCAGAAATCCAGCCGTGGGAGTAGGTGATTCGGTTACTGTCGCTGACGCGAGAGAGATTATCGATATGCATGATTTACCAAATGCAGCGCTGAAGACAAAAAAGGATTCATCCATTGCAGTGGGCCTGAATTTGCATCGTGACGGAAAAGCAAATGCCTTTGTAAGCGCCGGGAATACCGGTGCAGTTCTTTCTGCATCGACATTGATTCTTGGTAGGATCGAAGGTGTGAGCAGGCCAACGATCGGTGCACTCATCCCGACCGTGAGAACACCTTGCCTACTTGCCGATGCCGGCACAAATGTGGATTGCAGGGCACAACATCTCTTCGAGTTTGCGGTAATGGGATCAATTTACATGTCCTCTGTTCTTGGAAAGAAGAATCCGAGGGTCGGGTTGTTGAGTATCGGTGAAGAAGACACCAAGGGAAATGAAGCAAGCCTTGAAGCTTTTGCGTTACTGAAAAAGAGCAAGCTCAATTTTGCCGGCAACGTTGAAGGCAGAGATATCCTAAACGGCAAGGTTGATGTGGTAATCTGTGACGGATTTGTCGGGAACATATTACTCAAATTTGGTGAAAGTGTCCCTGCATTCTTCAAAGAAAAGTTCAAGAATTTTGCATCACAACGTCTCTGGAACAAGATAGTGGTGCTCTTTGCACGAAATGGCATGCGAACTGTGATGAAAGAGCTCGACTACCAGGAACATGGTGGTGTACCTCTCCTTGGTGTTCGGGGTGTGTCCATCATCGGTCATGGCAGTTCAACACCAAAGGCAATCAAGAACATGATCTACCGCGCAGAAGAAATGGTTATGCAAAATGTGAACGGCCTTATCCAGGAGGCAATTGCCCACCATCATGGATAAGAAGCGCGCAACAATTACGGCCGTAGGGCATTACGTGCCCGACAAGATCCTGTCTAATGCCGACTTTGAGAGGATGGTTGATACTACGGATGAGTGGATCCGGACGCGAACTGGCATTTCAGAGCGCCGGGTTCTTGAGCACGGGGCGACATCCGATATGGCGGCAGGAGCAATTGCCATGTTGTTGAAAAACCGCGGAATAACGGCAGAGGAAATCGATGTTATCGTGGTTGCAACCATTTCACCCGACATGTTCTTTCCATCGACCGCGTGTCTCGTTCAACAAAAGATCGGTGCAAAGAAAGCATGGGGGTTTGACGTGTCTGCAGCCTGCTCGGGGTTTATCTATTCGCTCGTCATCGGCTCACAGTTTATCGAGGCCGGAACCTACAAACGGGTCGTCGTCGTCGGTGCCGACAAGATGAGCTCAATCATTGATTACAGTGATCGGAACAACTGTATTCTCTTCGGTGATGCGGCAGCCGCTGTGTTGCTGGAACCCACCCACGATCTGTCCATCGGGATTCTCGACCACATCCTGTACGCGGATGGATCGGGCGAGAGGTTCTTGCATATGAAGGGTGGCGGAAGCCTCCACCCGTCCACGCATGAGACGGTCGACAAAAAGATGCATTATTTGTACCAGGATGGAAAAGCAGTTTTCAAGGTTGCAGTCGTCGGCATGGCCGATGTCTCAGCTGAAATCATACACCGAAACAATCTTACTGGAAAGGATATTGACTGGCTTGTTCCACACCAGGCGAATCTTCGCATCATAGACGCGTGTGCCGAACGAATGGGGCTTGAGAAGAGCAAAGTCATGGTGAACATTGATCGCTACGGAAATACCACTGCGGCGACTATCCCGCTGTGTCTTTCCGAATGGTGGCACAATGGCAAACTACGCCAGGGGCAGAGAATTGTTCTGGCAAGTTTTGGGGCAGGATATACATGGGGATCGGTTCTCGTAAAGTGGTCTGCAAGTGATTCGGTGAGATCGTAAAATGATAGCGTATGTTTTCCCCGGTCAGGGATCACAATATGTTGGTATGGGAAGCGACTGGTACAAATCCGATCCTGCTGCCAGAAAGATATACGCGCATGCTGATGATATTGTCCGCTTTCCACTCAGCAAACTCTGTTTTGAAGGACCGGAAAGCGAATTGCGCCAAACTCGAAATACCCAGCCGGCCATTTTTCTCCATAGTATTGTGGTATACCAAAAACTAAAACATGTTCACGTTGACATGCTTGCCGGACATTCGCTGGGTGAGTATTCCGCGTTAGTCGCGGCTGGAACAATATCGTTTGAAGATGCACTTCGGCTTGTCCGGTTGCGCGGTGAGTTGATGCAACAGGCCGGCGAACAACAAAAAGGAACGATGGCTGCTGTAGTCGGACTGAATCCTGATGCTCTGCAGGAAGTCTGCCGCGAAGCCTCTTCAGTTGGCATTGTGCAACCGGCAAACTTCAATTCACCCGGCCAGATCGTCATCTCGGGATCGGTGGATGGCGTTCACAAAGGAATGGAACTTGCAAAGGCGCGTGGAGCCAAACTGGTGAAGGAGCTGGTTGTGAGCGGCGCATTTCATTCCCCCCTTATGGAGAGCGCAAAAGACGGGCTCAAGAAGGAATTGGATAAAACGGCATTTCAAGATGCCTCGATTCCCGTCTACGCCAATGTTACAGCGGAACCAGTGATTCGTGCTGCCGATATTCGTGAGTTACTTTACCGGCAACTCACCAGCCCCGTGCAATGGGAAGAGACAATAAGGCACATGGTGCGAGACGGCGCAACGCATCTGTACGAAATTGGTCCGGGCAAGGTATTACAGGGTTTGGCAAAGCGCACAGAAGCAAGCCTGCAAGTTGCAGGTTACGACGCGTTCAAAGATGTATCTCTCCAACACGAAGTTTCCTTGGGAAGCACGAAGTTATGAACATTCTTGAGGGACGCACTGCACTTGTTACGGGCGGCGGGCGGGGTATCGGTAAAGCCATCGTTACGTCCCTTGCTGAGGCAGGCGCTGTTGTTGCTTTCACGTACAAGAATTCGGCGGCAGGCGCAGAGTCGCTTGTAAACGATCTTTCTGCGAAAGGTTGCAAGGTGTCGGCATATCTCTCGGACGCCTCGTCTACAGTAGATAGCTCCAACACGGTGGAATCGGTGGTCAAGAGCTACGGGCGATTGGATGTTCTTGTGAACAACGCCGGTATTACCAAGGATGGATTGTTGATGAGAATGAGTGAAGAGGACTGGGACATCATTATTGCAAACAATCTCAAGAGTGTGTACAATTTCACCAAGTCTGCATGCAGACAGATGATGAGCCAGAGGTCCGGAAAAATTATCAACATTACATCCGTAGTTGGGATAACCGGCAACGCAGGGCAATCAAATTATGCCGCTTCAAAGGCTGGTATCATTGGATTCACAAAGTCTATTGCAAAAGAGCTGGGTTCTCGCAATATTCAAGTAAACGCGGTAGCACCCGGCTTTGTAGAAACAGATATGACCGACAAGCTCACTGCTGATCAAAAGAAAGCGCTCACTGAAATGATCCCTTTGAAGAGGACAGCACGAGCAAGTGAGATTGCCGCAGTGGTCAGATTTCTCGCATCCCCGGACTCAGACTACATCACAGGCCAGGTGATCTGCGTAGATGGCGGAATGACAATGTAATTGTGTGGCTATTCATTATCACTACTTCAACCAAACAGGAGGTCAACGTCATGGCAGATATTGAGGCAAGAGTAAAAGAGATTATCGTCAATAAGCTTGGCGTGGATGAGGGCCAGATTACAAACGAGGCATCATTCACCAACGATCTTGGGGCAGATTCACTTGATACTGTCGAGCTTGTCATGGAATTCGAGAAAGCTTTCAATCTTCAGATCCCGGATGAAGACGCTGAAAAAATTGCAACTGTAGGCGACGCAGTAAAGTACATTAAGGGCAAGACAGCGTAGGAATATGATGAACGGCAAGCGGAGAGTGGTGGTTACCGGAATGGGCGCAATTACGCCGGTCGGCCTGAATGTTGAGGATTTTTGGAATAACCTTGTAGCAGGCAAGAGCGGTGCAGCACCCATTACATACTTTGACACCTCACGGTACGACACCCGCTTCGCCTGCGAGGTCAAGGGTTTCAAAGCAACGGATTTCCTTGACCGAAAATCTGCACAGCGGATGGACCCTTTCGCCCAATTCGCCGTCATATCTTCCGATATGGCAATCAAAGACTCAGGATTGCCCATTAAGGACCTGGACCCTGACCGCCTCGGCGTTGTGTTTGGTTCCGGCATCGGAGGAATGGCAACCTACAACACGCAGTTTACAAATTATGTTGAAGGTGGCCCTGGAAGAATCAGTCCATTCTTCATTCCCATGCTCATTCCGGATATCGCCCCGGGCTATATCTCAATCAAGCATGGCCTCAAAGGACCAAACTACGCGACGGTATCAGCATGCGCCACAGCGTCACATGCCATCGGTGATGCATACCGTATTATCCAGTATGGCGACGCCGATGCAATGGTCTGTGGTGGATCAGAAGCGCCAATCACTCCGATGGGGTTGGGTGGATTCAATTCGATGAAAGCACTCTCGACACGCAATGACGCTCCGGAGCGCGCAAGTCGTCCATTTGACGCTCAACGCGACGGATTTGTAATGGGTGAAGGAGGTGCTTCGTTGATTATCGAAGAATACGAACAGGCGCGCAGCCGCGGCGCAAAAATCTATGCCGAGATTGTAGGAATCGGGTTTACTGCAGACGCCCACCACATTACTGCACCGCCGGAGGGTGGCGAAGGTGCGGTACGATCCATGAAACGCTCACTTGCGGACGCCAAGATCAGACCGGAAGATGTCAACTACATTAACGTTCATGGGACTTCCACACCGCTTGGCGATATCAGCGAGACTCTAGCCATCAAGACGACATATGGTGATCATGCTCGGAAGATGAAGATCAGCTCTACCAAATCCATGACGGGACACTTGCTGGGTGCTGCAGGTGCCGTTGAAGCAATCGCCGCAATCATGGCATGCTATACAGATACAATCCCCCCAACCATCAACTATGAGTTTCCTGACCCTGCATGTGACCTCGACTATACACCGAACGTCGCACAGAAAAAAACCGTGCGATACGCTCTCAGCAATACGTTCGGGTTTGGCGGGCACAACGCAACAATCCTCGTGAAGAAGCACGAAAAGGCCTGAAGGTGTATGGGTTGGTTGAACGAATTGTTCAAAAAGCTTTCGGAAACTCCTGACGCAAAGAACGGTGACCAGGAATCCGCGCAGAAGACTCTCCTTCGAAAGGGTATCAAGCAGTTCCAGCAACTGATCGGCTATTCCATTTACAACCAGGATATTTTTGTTCAGGCACTCCTGCATCGCTCGTTTATGCAACGGGCAAATGCTCCTGGTGATTCAAATGAGCGGCTGGAGTTTTTTGGGGATTCCATCCTTAACTTGATCGTCGCCGAATATCTCTATCATCATTTCCCCGATGCAGAAGAAGGCGAACTTACAAAAGTCAGGTCTCGTCTCGTCAACAGGAAAGCGCTTGCTGCGTACGCGAAGGAGATAAAACTCTCCGAGTTTATTTTGATGAGCCCCAGCGCGGCACAAACCATCGGCAAAGGGTACGATACTATCATCGCGGATACTTACGAAGCGGTTATTGCTGCAATCTATCTCGACGGCGGTTACGAAGCTGCAAGGAAATTCGTGGAACGTCAGGTACTCTCTGCGATGAAGAAGGGATCCGTCGTGACAGCCGATGAGAACTACAAGAGTATGTTGCTCGAGTACGCGCAATCGAAAGGACTTGGCATCCCACGCTATACCATCGTGAAGGAAGATGGCCCCGATCACGATCGAACTTTCACGGTTGAGGTGGTGTTGAGTAATATAATGAAAGGTTCCGGCACGGGCAAAAACAAGAAAGAAGCCGAACAGGCAGCGGCAAGCCGCGCGCTTGAAGCATTGCAACAATAACGAAGATCGTTCTCGTCAACTTTACATTCAATGCACATGCATACAATACCAACATTAGAAGAACAGTTTCAATCACGACATATCGGTCCAAACGAACGGGACCTTCAGGAGATGCTCGAAGCCATCGGAGTAACTTCTCTTGATGACCTCATCAATCAGACCATTCCGGAAAACATAAGGCTGCGTACTTCGCTGCCCTTGGCACCACCTCTCAGCGAGTACCGCTTCCTTGAGGCACTCCGGTCGGTTGCCGCAGCAAATACGGTCTTCAAATCCTACATAGGATTGGGATACACGGATTGTATCACGCCACCTGTCATTCTCCGAAACATACTCGAAAACCCGGGATGGTACACACAATATACTCCCTACCAGGCGGAAGTTGCACAAGGGCGACTTGAAGCCCTGCTGAATTTTCAGACAATGATAGCCGACCTGACCGCGATGGATGTTGCCAACGCATCGTTGCTTGATGAAGGTACATCAGCCGCGGAAGCAATGATCATGGTGCACGGTATTGTGGCAAGGGACAAGCCATCGGCAAATAGATTTTTTGTTTCGGAAAGCTGCCTCCCTCAGACTATTGATGTCTTACTCACTCGCGCTCAGCCGCTCGGTATCGAAGTTGTCATCGGTAATCACTCGAATACTATCGTGAACGAGAAATTCTGTGGCGCGCTGTTGCAATATCCGGCGCACGATGGCGCTATACATGACTATAAGCAATTCATTGAGCATGTGCATGCGGCGGGTGCACTTGCCATCGTCGCAGCCGACTTACTCAGCCTTGTGCTCCTGACTCCCCCGGGAGAATTCGGTGCCGACGTGGTAGTGGGTTCATCTCAGCGGTTCGGCGTACCGCTTGGATATGGCGGTCCACATGCTGCATTCTTTGCAACACGAAACGAATACATCCGTCATATGCCCGGCAGAATCATCGGTGTATCAGTTGATGCACACGAGAATAGAGCATACAGAATGACTCTTCAGACCCGCGAACAACACATCCGAAGAGAAAAGGCAACCTCGAACATCTGCACTGCACAGGCGCTGCTTGCTATCATGGCTGGGATGTATGCTGTGTACCACGGCCCTCTCGGGATCAAAAGAATCGCCACTGGTATCCACTCATTGGCAATTGCTTTGGAGCGAGAGCTTGAGAAGATTGGTTTCAAGCAATTGAACAGTGTTTATTTCGACACGCTGAAAATCCAATCCACTGTTGAGACCGCTGTAGTCCGGCGCATCGCCGAGGCAGCCTCAATTAATTTCCGGTACATCGATGATCATCATATCGGTATTACGATCGATGAAACCACTCAACCGGAGGATATCGGGAACATCGTGAGAGTATTCGCCAACGCCGCCGGAAAGGCACTCACTAAGCCGGTAACTGCGCCGGTGGATATTTCATATCCCCGTGTCTTCAATCGGACAAGCAATTACTTATTACACCCGGTATTCAACACGTTTCATTCGGAATCCGAAATGCTCCGGTACATGAAGAGCCTGGAGAACAAGGACTTGTCATTGACCCATTCAATGATTCCCCTCGGCTCCTGCACGATGAAGCTGAATGCTACGTCAGAACTCATGCCGATCAGTTGGAAGGAATTTTCCAGAATCCATCCGTTCGTTCCAAAGGAACAAGTGAAGGGTTATCTGCAGGTATTCAAAGAACTCGAACACGCATTATGCGCAATCACCGGATTTGCAGCGGCCTCACTTCAACCGAACTCCGGTGCACAGGGTGAGTATACTGGCTTGATGGTCATAAGAGCATACCACAACGGACGCGGGCATGGCCAACGCAATATCGCTCTTATTCCCTCTTCTGCACACGGCACCAACCCCGCGAGTGCAGTCATGGCGGGATACAAGGTCGTTGTTGTCCGGTGTGACGATTTGGGAAACATCGATGTCGATGATCTTCGCACAAAAGCAAATGAACACAAAGATGATCTCGCAGTTCTGATGGTAACCTATCCATCGACTCACGGAGTGTTCGAGGAACGAATCCAGGAGATGTGTGCGATTGTTCATGAGAATGGCGGACAGGTATATGTTGATGGCGCCAATCTCAATGCGCAGGTCGGATTGACAAGCCCGGCAATCATCGGTGGCGACGTCTGCCACATCAATCTTCATAAAACGTTCAGTATTCCTCACGGCGGCGGTGGACCCGGCATGGGACCGATCTGCGTTGCGAAACATCTTGCACCATATCTCCCGGGACACCCATTGGTACAATCAGGAGGAGAGAAGGCTATTCACGCGGTCGCTGCGGCACCGTGGGGAAGCGCCAGCATACTCTTGATTTCATATGCCTATATCAAAATGCTCGGCGCTCACGGAGTAACCGAGGCAACGCGCTATGCAATCCTGAATGCAAATTATCTCAAGGCACGACTTGCGAAGCACTATCCTGTACTATATCAAGGGAAAACTGGACGCGTGGCTCACGAATTTATTCTCGACCTTCGAATGTTCAAAAGTGGGGTGAACATTGAGGTGGAGGATGTTGCAAAGCGATTGATCGACTACGGCTTCCACGCCCCAACCGTCTCTTTCCCTGTGCCGGGGACCCTGATGATCGAACCGACCGAAAGTGAATCCAAAGCAGAACTTGACCGATTTGCAGACGCGTTGATTGCCATTCGGGCGGAAATTCAGGAAATCGCAGACGGAAAAGCCGACCCAAATGACAATGTCCTGAAAAATGCGCCTCACACGGCACGAGAAGCTCTCAATGAACTATGGAATCATCCGTACACACGGTACAAAGCCGTCTATCCTCTGCCCTATCTTAAAGACAACAAGTTCTGGCCGAGCGTTGCCCGGATAAATAATTCGTATGGAGATAGAAACATCATGTGCTCATGTCCTCCCATCGAATCTTATCTTGAAGAAACGACCGATGCCGTTGCTTGAATCAGACGGAGCAATTGAGCGTTTGCTTACCACATCGAAAACCATTGCGATTGTCGGATTGTCGGACAAGCCATATCGTGATAGCCACGAGGTCGCGACATATTTGCAGCGAATGGGGTACAGAATTATCCCCGTCAATCCAAATGCAGCTTCTGTACTCGGCTTGAAATCGCACCCAACACTTGAAGATATTGAAGAACAGATCGACATCGTTGATATATTCAGACGACCTGAGTATGTCCCGGCTGTTGTTGAGGCCGCAATTGCAATCAAAGCAAAAGCCGTCTGGATGCAGCTTGGTGTGATGCACCAGGCCGCTGCAATGCGCGCTTCTTCTGCGGGTCTGAACGTTGTCATGGATCGCTGTATCCTCGTCGAGCACCGACGTCTTGCTGCCTGATCTTATCTTCAAAAAATGTATCGCAGATAGCCCATACATGGGCTTTTGCATTTAAATAGAGACCTCGTGAACTTCAACTTGATTTTGTTTTCGATACTCTTCTCCACAACTTCCCTCGTTGCGCAGGAAGCTGATTCCGCAATCTCACAACCGCTCGGGATCATCGACACGATCATCGTCTCCGGCAACCATAAGACAAAAGCGTACGTCATCCTTGATGAAATGGCTCTCAAACCGGGAATACTCGCAACAAGCGAAGCGATCGAATACGACAGGAGTCGCATCTACAGTCTCGGGCTGTTCACCCGTGTTGATATCTTCTATGACAGTCTCCAGGGGCAACGCTTCCTGGCTGTGGACGTCAGCGAGCGTTGGTATCTGATTCCGGTTCCACTATTCGGTTTTCGTGATGGTGACCCGAAGAAGCCATACTATGGCGCTGGCGTATTGCACAATAATGTTGGGGGAAATAATCAGAAGTTGTTTGCATCCGCGGTCTTCGGTCACAACCCATCATTCGAACTCTTCTTTGCTGATCCCCTTATCGACAGGCCAAACAATCTTTATGCTTCGGAAGATATATCCTTAGCTCGCATACGAAATAGAAGTGAGAGAGAAATACTACGGGCGGGAAGTTTCGACGAAAGGCATTTTGACGTACACGGAACACTTGGTAAGCGGTTTTCATTGTACGAAACTCTGGGCCTTAGCGCAGGGTTCCATTACGTTGAGGTAACGAACTATCAACCCGGCCGCACCATTTCACCCCGCGGGCGTGACCGGTACATCTACGGCACATTGAGCTACACGTACGACTCGCGTGACTTGCGCGAATATGCAGCCAGCGGGTCGTTCATTAGTCTCAGCATCAGCAAGAACGGCTTCGGAGAGTTTGATGTAAACTTTACGCGGTTCAGCGCCGACTTTCGTCGTTACATTCCCCTGCCTGCCACCTTTACTCTTGCTACCCGGGTGGACGGAACAATTGTCTCCGGAGGCGAGATTCCAACATATAGCCGCTCATACTTCGGTTATGGCGAGAGGATACGTGGATATTTCAAGACGGTGTTTGAGGGAGAAAATCTTTTCGGCGGATCGGTGGAGTTGCGGTTCCCTCTCCTGCCTGCCCGCACCATAACATTCACGGCAATACGGTTACCGACCGAGTTCTCCATCTGGCGCTTCGGGATATGCCTGGCGCTCTTTGTTGACACAGGCGTAACGTGGTTCAGAGGAGAGGGCATTTCGCTGAACTCCTTCGCGTCAGGTTATGGTGGCGGGGTGCACTTCCTCCTCCCATACAGCGTTGTATTGCGGACTGAGTACGCGTTCAATGAATACAGAAAAGGTCAGTTCATTTTCGATCTACGCGCATCGTTCTGATGGAATACTTCTACACACCTCCTCAGCTCATCACAAAGCAAGAGCTCGTCATCGAAGGCGATGAGTTTTCCCATCTCACACACGTCATGCGCAGAAAGACGGGCGACGCAATTCGTGTCGTTGATGGCGCTGGCAACGCATACGACGCGACGATTGCCGAGATCAGCAAACGGTCTGCACGATGCAGTATCACCGCACACCATGCTCGTTTGAATGAACCGGATTTTCAGGTAACGATCGCTGCCGGGATACTTAAGAATGCCTCAAAGTTCGACTTTCTTGTGGAAAAGGTCACCGAGCTTGGTGTATCCACAATTGTCCCTCTTCACACCGAACGAACAATCCCTCAGCATGCAAAAGTTGAACGATGGAGAAAATTGGCTCTCGCCGCGATGAAGCAATCCGGGCGATGCGTCATTCCTGCTGTGCAAGAGCTGACAACATTCAGCGACTTCATTCATACAGCTGCCCCGGAGTCCCTGAAGATTATTCCACACGAGAAGACAATGGATGTCACCCTCTCCGGGAAATTCAGGCAACCATCTGAGCCTTCGATCGTCATTTGTATCGGCCCGGAAGGCGGATTTACCGATGAGGAGGTTGAGCTTGCAACCAAAGCTGGATTTATCCCCGTAAGTCTTGGCCCACGCAGATTGCGGACAGAGACAGCGGCAATTGCAGCGGTCGCCGCAATACTAACTTAATTATCCATACGTGCAATATTCACAATAACTGTTATCTTACACCTGAAGATCATGGTAGCATCCAAACTAGAAACCACTTCCCTGGAACAAGTTAATAAGACTCTGAGTTTTCTTAATTTAGGATTTAAGGATTATCTCGCAGCGAGAGTTCTCCTAGGCGCTGATCTACTGTTGCAGGGCGCAATACTAGGAAGTAGTGCAATTGAAAAATATTTTAAGGCAATAATGGCCTTTCGCGGGAGTGTCTCTAAGGGTCACCTAAAAAAAGCGCATTTAGCTTCAGTAAAAAACTTTGATCCTAAGCTTTATGCTTCACTAAACGAATCATTTCTCTTGTTTCTCCAAAAATGCTATGAACTTAGATATTTTGATCATATCGTACTAGGTTTTAACCTTTGCGTTGAGTCTCGCCCCACTATCGCTGAATTGGATTATACAGTTTCTGAGATTGAAAAACGTTTCAAGGTTGGTCGCAGAGATCAAGGCCTCAGAACAATGTATTCTTTGGCGGTTGATTCGAAAGACCAAATGCTATATAAAAACAATCATGTGCTTAAGGGTATCGATAAGGACTTTTTCATCGCTCAAGAGCAGGGTTTTGTATATGAAATGCGCCTAGATGCGAAATATGGCTTCATTGAAGCAATGTACCAATCAGCTGTAAAAGCACCGCACGACGGTAATTTCCTAACAGAAGCTCTGGTTATTGAACTGTCCTCATCGTAAAATTGAACTCGAAGTTAGAAATTCTCCCGAACTACTTTTCTGACAAGAGCCTGGTTCTTGAGGAAATTGGAAGACGGACCTAAATAATGTACAGTGAGCCTCGCGTATGATCAGCGAACAACTATTGGAAGTGCGAGCATATACCAACGAGGGTTATAGTCCGGTTAT
>JBGPGQ010000002.1:0-32359 GCA_041483995.1 Bacteroidota bacterium | reverse complement strand
GCTCGATATTGGTTGCGGACGTGGACAGTTCCTCAAGACAGCAAGTGAGCATGGTTACGGAGTCTACGGCATCGATGTATCAGAGCGAGCCGTAACGTACGCCCGAAATGAGTTTGGTTTAAGCGCAGAAGTTCGCTTGTTGAAGGATGTAGCGGCTTCAGGCGAACAGTTCGATATAGTGACGCTGTGGCATGTACTCGAACATTTCACCAATCCATACGAAGCGCTCGAACAGACTCATTCTCTTTTGAAAGACGGCGGCATATGCGTGATTGAAGTGCCCAATCTTCACAGCCTGAAGTTCATGTTGTCGAAAACAAAATGGGAAGGTGGCAACCATCCTCTGTACCACAGGACATTCTTTTCAGCTACAACATTGAGAGGCGCTCTCCTGCGGAGTGGGTTCTCCAGGGTGGAACGGTTGCAGCTTTCATATCGTGTTCCGGGTCGGAGTGGAGTCTACGAGAATTTGAAGCAAGTTTTCAATATACTGGCATTGGATGCCTTTCTGGATTTTGTTGCCTGGAAATAACGATCAGATTCTTCACTTCGTTCAGAATGACTAACGCTACAACCAATGTCCAAGCACCGTAAACACGACAAACAGTCCGAACCGGCCCATAAGAAAGCAAACTCCCGGCAAACCTCGATTATTGCCATTACTGTCGCTTGCGTTGCAGTCATCATGTACACTTTTTTAAGACCTTCAGCACACAAAGAAACATCCCCGCCTCTCTCCCGTTCCGTCGAGCCGGAGAAATCAACACTGCCACTCTCCTCCGATGAATGGTTCCGTCGCGCCCATGCAGTCACAGCGCTCTTTCACCAGGTCTACACTCCCTGCTGGGAAGGCGCGTACGGTGCGCTCGGCGATGCATACTTGTTCGCCGCTACCGGGGATTCTTCGCTCCTTCGTTTTCACCTGGTTGAACATGACCTGAGAACAATGTGCGAGGGAACCTGGGTGGATGACCGGGCATGGGTGTGCCTTGCGGAACTTGCATGGTGGAAGTTCACTGGTAAAGGAAACATGGAGTTGGTCGCGGATGCAAAGCAGAGATACGATGCAGCAAAAAAAGAAGGAAGATTCTCCTCACACGAGGGATTCTGGAGTTGGTACAACTGGCCGCATCACTCCGGTGTGAATGAGCGGGTATTCACAAATTCAAACATGAACCAGATGGTTACTGCTGCGTGCAAGTTGTACGAAGCAACAGGCGAGCGACGCTATCTCAATGATGCTCTCCTCGCTTGGAACGGTGATGCGAAAACGCCCGGCATCGAAAAGACCTACTACAAAGGAAATGGAATATGGATTGGCGGGAGCGGACATGTAGCATTCGGGAACGAGCTTCCCTGGAAAGGAACCGGATACTGTTCCGTGGCAGCCGCTCTTTATTTTGCAACGCACGATGAGAAATACCGGAGAATTGCAGTTGCAACGGCGCGGCATATTATGGATCCTGCCACAGGCTGGGTAGACTCTCAGGATTTTTATCAACTCCGGATGGATGGTAACGGAGCGTTTGTACATTTCCTTTTTGATGCGTATGAAACCGCCCCAGATTCTCTCCAGGATCTCATTCCTAAGATCGAAGCAACGCTGGAACATGTATGGACAAACAATCATGGCAGAGCATACGTCATGCTCCACCGCCAGGCCGACCACGGCATTCGTAACGGGTGGAATCCACGCGGCGGCGAGGAAGGATATGGCGTTGGGGAAGTTGGAACCGTACATGCTCAGGGGGAGGCTGCTCGGGCATTCGGAGTGTTTGCATATTTTTTCTCGTCAACAAAACACAAACCAAAATGAAGAAGTACAAAAGGACGACACTAGCGGCAACGTTTAAGTATCTCAGCGTTGCATCGATGATCACAGCTGCGGCGTCGGGCCGCACGCAATCGTTGGATCAAAGAAGCTCCACCGAGGCCATCGGCGAACGGTTTCAGGATTTTCTTGTCCGGGTGAATGGCACTGCGAGCGCCACGACAAAGAAACGAATAGTTCAGGAATATGTCTCCAAAGTAACAACCTATGGCCGGGCTGTCGTTGAAGACTCTGTTGTCTATTTCCTGTTCCAGGGAAAAGCCAAACGCGTTGCTGTGCCCAGCGACCTGAACGGCTGGGACCCGGCCGCGGATTCGATGCGGAAGATGCCCGGAACCGATCTCTTCTACCTTGCAACCACTGTGGACCGCGACGCACGGTTTGAATACAAGTTAGTGGTGGATTCGACATGGATACTCGACCCCTTCAATAAGCAGCAAGCATTCGGCGGCTATGGACCAAACTCCGAAGTATGGATGCCGGGATATGTCCCGCCGAAGGAGATCGAATTCAGAAAAAACATTCTTCATGGCTCGATCGATACACTCTCGGTCAAGAGTATGTTGCTTGGACGAACACATTTCGTTTTCGTGTACCGGCCTCCGGGATACGAAACATCAAGGCAACAACTTCCTTCCATCTACGTCACTGACGGCGGCGAATATCTCAGCCTCGCCTTGATGAACAATGTGCTCGACAACCTCATCGCCGAGAAACGCATCCGGCCGGTCATCGGGATATTTGTTGATCCGCGGACTGACATCAGGGATGCGCAGACCAGTATGCGCATGCATGACTACGCGCTGAGCGACACGTTTGTGAATTTCCTGATCACTGAATTGAGGCCATTGCTTTCAAAAAGGTACAGGCTTCTCGAAGATGCAACAAACACCGCTATCATGGGCGCATCGCTCGGGGGACTCATTGCAACGTATGCTGCCGCAACGCGTCCGGATGTCTTCGGACTCTGCGCGGCCCAGTCGCCATCGTATTGGTGGAAGGATGAAGCGGTCATCAAGTTACTTGCTGACAGCCGAAAAATGCCTATCAAGTTCTACATCGACACCGGGACAATTCGTGACGCGCAGGAACACGCACGGAAGATGAAAAAAGTGCTAGAAGAAAAAGGCTACGATTTCTCTTACGGCGAATACCCGGAAAGTCACAACTGGGTCAACTGGCGGTCACGGTTGGGTGACATCCTTGTGTACTTCTGGGGAAAGAAATGATTACGCGTCGGCATGTTCTCCCGGTGTTTGTCCTGCTGCTTAACTTCCTTTCCTCAAATACAAACAGCCAGTCTATTCTCGATTCACTCGCCATCGAGGTTACCGGCACATCTCGTGAATTTGCGTACACGAACAAGGAGACGGCTTTCTACTATGGCGAGACAAATTCCGACAACACCTCAAGCTGGCAAGGTTTTAACGTGTTCGGGCACGAATTTCTCGACGACTACGCTATACTGGTGGATGGTGTGGAACTGAAAAGAAGTTCCGCTCTCAAAGCAACCGTCTATCCCGACCATCTTGAGCGAACATATCCCAACGGAATCATCGAACAACTCCGTATCGCCGATAGCATTGCCTTGTTTGCCGTTATTATTTCTTCTCCAAAGCCTGTCAAGGTCGATATCATTCCCTACTTCACAGATGGAAGGAATGGTGAGGATTTTCAGGTTGATATCAGTGGTGGTACTGCGTTGGTAGCCCAACGAAATCATCTGGCACGAACCGACCGTGACAATTACCCAGTATGGCTTGCTATACACGGCGAAGGTTTTCTCTCAAATATAAAGGATGCAAAAACTGACGGGCAGGCCTCCCCTGTTATACTGAGTGCTAACAAAAGCAAGTCGCATATGATCTCTTTTGCAGTGGCTGACAACGGCGAAGAGGCAAAGGAGATTGCAGAACACTGTCAGGAAAACGCGGCAGCATATTTCAATAAACGTAGGGAGCGGATGGAGAAGCTGCTGAGTGAAACAGCAGTTGAAACTGGAAACAAACGCTTCGATAAGGCTCTCGCCTGGGCAAAGCTCTCGCTGGACGCGCTCATCATGAATCAGGTTGCGAAAGGCATCTTCGCGGGACTGCCATGGTTCAACAACTATTGGGGACGGGATACGTTCATCTCGCTACCGGGCGCAACTCTCGTGCAAGGTCGATTCACCGAAGCGAAGCAGATCATCCGTTCGTTCGCAGCCTTTCAGCAAATCGATTCGCTTTCAACCGACTATGGACGCATCCCCAACATTGTCACGACCACTGACAAGGCGTACAACACCGCCGACGGGACACCAAGATTTGCCATGATGGCCCTGGACTATATCGAGCGTTCAGGAGATAGTGCATTTGTACAAGAGATCTATCCGGTCATCAAGCGGTCTATCCAAGGAACGATTCGCTATCATAACGATTCTCTTGGGTTTCTTGTTCACGGTGATGCTGAGACATGGATGGACGCCGTTGGTCCTGATGGGCCATGGAGTCCGCGTGGGAACCGGGCAAATGATATCCAGGCATTATGGAGCAAACAATTACATGTGGGACAGCAGCTCGCAGCCATAGTGGAAGATACGAACTTCAGCTCATTCTGTTCTGAACGCGGAAAGAAGCTACGGAATAACTTCAACCGCTTCTTCCTAAACTCAGATGGAACCATCGACCATCTCAACGCTGATGGCACTTCCGATCGGCAAATCCGACCGAACCAGATATTCACCTCGAACCTGCTGAGCATGGAGCAAAGAGCGCGCGTTCTTCATTCTGTCGTCAGCTACCTCACCTATGAATATGGCGTGGCTTCACTCTGGCAGGAAGACATGAACTTCCATCCCTTTCATCAGAACGAACCCTATTATCCAAAAGATGCTGCCTACCACAACGGCACGGTTTGGACATGGCTGCAAGGACCGGTTATTTCTGAGCTGTGTGCCTTCGGCAAACATGAACTCGCGTACAAAGTAACCGAAAATACCATTCATCAGATACTTGACCGCGGAGCCGTTGGGACACAGTCAGAACTGCTCGATGCGATTGCCCGGCCCGGACAGGTCGAGCCTTCTCTTTCAGGTACGTTTTCTCAAGCATGGAACCTCGCAGAGTTCGTCCGTAATTTCTACGATGACTACCTCGGAATCAGGGTGGAACGGTACAACCATCATCTTATGCTCCGGCCAATGCTCCCGAAATCATTGGGCAAAGTCAATGCCTCCATTAACCTGAATGGAAGAGCCCTTCCCATTGAGGTTGACCAATCCTCCGATCCGCAAACGGTAACCATCAACGCCGAGAATCTTAAGATCGGCGGAACTGCAAGGGTCGAGTTGAGAGCGCATAATGGCGAGGTGGTCACTACAGATTTCCACCTTCCAGCAAAATCAGTGGTGCGAATAGAGTTGAGAGATACTATGATAAGTCTCTCCGTTAATAGAATTAAGGCCAATCCAATTCCAGTAATAACGGCTTTGGCTCGCTACGACTCGATCCTTGGACCTCTGAGCTTTGCAACACCAAAGATCAAACCGAGACTGAAGGCACTCAAGGGTCCGGACTACCCCTTGATTTCCCACTCGGTAATCAAGAGAACAAACCCGGATGCCAAGGCTCTGATTGATGCTTCTGATCCGGTTGGAGACGATGTCGGATCGGGAGCATACGTTTATCCCAAACACCCAACATTTGTACCAGGCTGTTTCGACATCACACACTTTACCGTCCGCTGCGATAACGAGAATGCGTACTTCTCCCTGAGGTTCAAAGCGCTTTCAAATCCCGGCTGGCATCCTGAGTATGGCTTTCAGCTTACTTACGTTGCAATTGCCATCGACGAAGATGGCATTGCCGGTTCAGGAACGCAGCTTGTTCCTCAAAACAGCAGCTACTTGCTCAATGAGCACAACGCATACGAGAAACTGATACTGGTTGGAGGCGGGGTACAATTGGAGGATAAGAGCGGGAAGATAATTGCTGCATACATCCCAACGTCGCCTGATATTGCCAGCCCTCTCGGCAGCACTGAAACAGGAACGATCAGCTTTGCTCTGCCTCTCGCCTATCTCGGCAAACCCGCTGGTGGCTGGACATTCACCGTTCTTACTGGCGGCCAGGATGACCACGGCGGGTCTGGACTTGGGGAATTCAGAACAGTCAACAAAGGCGCTGGTGAGTGGAATGGTGGTGGAAAAACAAGGTCTGATAGTCCCAACGTGTATGACGTACTGATTACAACAGCAAAATAGCTGAGCCAACATGCCATCCAAACTCTGCCCAAAAGTAATCTTAGAAGGGACGAGGCTAACATTTAAGACCGATATCGCCTTTGCGCTGAACGAGCACCCCCGAATCGTTGGACCAAGGAAATATCGGTACCACTCTCCCCTTATTTCAGCCGAGTGGTGCGCCTTCACGAACTTTCCCTGGGGTCGGGGTCTCATCAATTATGAACCTTCTGAAGAGGCCCTAGCAATTGAAACGTATCAGACCTGGGTTCGACTGTTTGAACTACAACGATACTACTCCTGGATCATAGATCGATTTCATATCTCTACACAAGCATATCAACAGAGCGTGCACGGGAAGCACTACAATTTCAAATGGCTTGAAGAGAAGTTGTTCCCGCTCGGTTTCCGACTTATTTTCTGCACAAGAACTCCGGAATCCTTTGAGGCTGCTCGAAACGAACGACTCAAAGTATCCGGCAAGCCCTCCCAATATGATAACCTCCAGCTATTTGTAGATGAACAGAATCTCATAAAAACATTGGTTGGCAAATCTTTGCTTCCCACCCTGACTGTGGATATTTCCGATAACAATGTGCCTGCCGTTGTTGAAAGGATTGCAGACTGGATGGAAGGAACCGGCGGGTTGTACCTTGAATAGTCTCTATAGCAGAATGAACAAACAGTGGATTCATACAACATGAGCCCCACATATAGCTTTGCTTGTCTGTGAAAAAATTGACAGATTACCACCGCCACCATCAACTCAGGAGGATAACACATGGATGAGTTCTACCGAAACAGATTACTATCCCTGGCGCCTTTCATTGCTGCGATGATTTTCTTTTCCTGCACGTCGACACGCCTCTCAAATGTGTGGCGAGATACCTCTTACAACTCGGGACCGATGACCAATATCCTCGTGATTGCCGTAAAGAAGGACGCGACGAGGCGGCGAATCTGGGAGGATGGCTTTTCCGTCGAACTGGCAAGGCACAACGTCACAGTTACGCCATCGTATCGCCTGTTTCCCACCGAGCTCCCCGATACAAATCAGGTGGTCGAAGCAGTGAAGGACAAGAACTTCGATGGAGTGCTCGTCGTCAGCAGACTTGCAGCCGAAAAGAATTCAACCTACGTTCCCGGATATACAACAACAAAACCAGTCTACCATTATAGCCAGTTACAACGCGAGTACTTCCTGCACTATGAAGAGGAGTACCATCCTGGCTATACAGATAGTACAAGGATCGTTCAACATGAAGTAAACGTATGGACGACAAAAGATGGCGGCCGGATGATATGGTCAGGTACCGGTCAGGTTCTGGATCCGGGTTCCAGTACGGCGGTAAATAACGAGATCGTCAATCTCATCATTCCGGAACTGGTAAAAGATAATGTATTATCTGCGGGAAAATGAGAAGCACCTGTGAGATTTCTTGGTCGTTTGCGTGAAGAATAATTTCGGCGTTCAATTTTCGGTGGAAGCAATGCGGTTCACCTACTATCTTGTCCTCAGCACAATTTGACTCACAAGACCTTAAGGTAACCGTATGGTAGAACTTCCTCCAGCAAAAGAAATGGAGCGGGCATACAAGACCCGCGATACATCGTATGACAGTATTTTTTTTCTCGCCGTCCGCTCGACCGGCATTTTCTGCCGTCCCTCCTGTCCAGCCCGCAAGCCCGATCCGCGTAATGTCCAGTACTACTCGAGCGCTCGCGAGGCTATCTTCGCGGGGTTCCGGCCGTGCAAACGATGTCACCCTATGGTGTCGCAGGAGACGCCACCAGCGTGGATCACAACACTTATTGAGCGAGTAGAGCGTGATCCAACTGCGCGGTATTCGGATGGTTTTCTTCGCTCAATTGGGATTGACCCTGCGCGTGCGCGGCGGTATTTCCACAGGAAATACGGTATGACCTTTCAGGCGTATTGCCGCGGGCGGCGATTGGGAAAATCGCTCGAGCAGATCCGCCTCGGCGTCGATCTTGACGATGTAGCGCTGGGGTACGGATACAACTCCCACAGCGGATTCCGTGACGCCTTCGTTCGCACGTTTGGAAAATCACCAGGCCGCAGCCGCACTGCCGATTGCATTGTGACTGCGTGGGTCGAGACTCCGCTCGGACCACTTGTTGCAGGCGCAACATCGGACGGTATCTGTTTGCTGGAATTCACGGACCGGCGAATGCTTGACACACAATTTGCGGTCCTCCGACGCCACTTTGCGTGCGCCATTGTTCCCGGCGAGAACCCCCACATCAGACAGCTCAAAAAAGAGATCGATACATATTTTAGCGGTTCGCTCAAACGATTCTCAGTCCCGCTGGTGTATCCCGGCACACCGTTTCAACAAAGTGTCTGGAAGGAGTTGCTCCGAATTCCTTACGGAAAAACGGTTTCGTACGAAGATATTGCCCGTCGCATTGGATCACCAACAGCGCAGAGAGCGGTCGGACACGCAAACGGCCTGAACCGAATTGCCATCGTCATCCCGTGTCACCGCGTGGTCAACAAGAGCGGCAAACTTGGAGGTTACGGAGGAGGACTCTGGCGCAAGCAGAAACTCTTGGTGCTGGAAAAGGGAAAAACTTATCCTGAGTCCTAACCCTTCACACTCCCCAGCGTCAACCCGGACACGAGGTACTTGCTTAGCGCGAGGAAGAGAATCACCACCGGGATTGTAACGACGATCGAAGAGGCTCCGTACAGTCCCCACTCTGTCGACATATTTGATTCGAACGACTTAAGCCCGAGCGGCAGCGTCCAGAGCGCGGAGTCTTGAAGGATTTGGGCTGCGACAAGATACTCAGCCCAGGCAGTCATGAACGAAAAGAGCGCGGTGATGACAAGTGCGGGAGTAGCAAGAGGCAGGATAACCTTGTAGAACGCCTGGAACTGGTTACAGCCATCAATGCGCGCAGCTTCTTCCAGACTGTACGGAATCGTGTCGTAATATCCCTTCATCGTCCAGATGGTGAATGGCAGCGCCGTAGCTGCATAAATGATGATAACGCCAAAATACGTATTGATCAAACCCAGTTTGATAAGCATGACGTACAGAGGCAGAAGCAGCATCGTAGCCGGGAACATCTGGGTCGTCAGCAAGCTTAGCATTCCGATTTTCTTTCCGATAAAGCTAAACCGCGAGAAGGCATAACCCGCCATCGCAGCAAGAACGACGCCCGTCAATGTGACAACAAGTGAAACGAGTATGCTGTTTTTCATCCAGGAGAGAAACGGCCGTTCAGTGAAAAGCTCAACATAATTTCTGAACGTGGCATTTTCCGGGATGATCTCCAACGACGTGGAGAGCAACCGATCCGATGGTCTGAGTGAAATGGTAACGACCTGCAGAATCGGATACACCGCTATCGCCGCGAATACGATGAGAGTGAGATAGGTAAAGAAAAGTCTGAGAAACCTTTTGGAGATCATGAGTTTGTGAAGTTTATGGAGTGAGAAGTCCGCCTATTGGTCATTGTTAATATGCCGATTCTGTTGCCTTTGTTTTCTTCATAAAGAACAAACTGAACATCAACAGAATGACAAAAATAACCATCGAGAGCGCCGCTGCATAACCATACCGGTACATGTTGAATGCCGCCTTATACACAAACGACACAAGTATATGCGTCTGGTCGGATGGCTCACCGGCGTTGCTTACGAGCCACACGATGTTCAGGTTGTTGAATGTCCAGACCGTGCCAAGCGTAATGGCAGGAATCATGACCGGGCGGAGAAGGGGAAGAGTGATTTTTGTGAGTTTGTGCCACCATGATGCACCGTCGATGTCTGCAGCCTCGTATAACTCCTGCGGTATGCTTTGAAGCGCGCCAAGTGCAATCACCATCATAAACGGAAATCCAAGCCAGACGTTTGTTAGTATGCAGGCGAGAAATGCCTCTGTTGGACTTTTCAACCAGTCAACTGCCGGCAGGTTGAGATACTTGGTGATGATAAGATTGATCGACCCATATTCAGAATTGAACATCCCACGCCAGGTCAACGCAACGATGTACTGAGGAATCGCCCAAGGCAAGATCAAGAGCGTACGGAAGATCGGCCTCCCCTTGATATCCTTCTGGTTCAACAGCAACGCGAGAAACACACCTATAAAAACGTGGAAGGTCAGGTTCACCACAGTCCAAATAATCGTCTTCAGAAACACGGCATAGAAATCCGGTTGCGTCGGCTCCGTAAACACCTTGATATACTGTAGCAGTCCAACGAATCTCCAGTCCTTGATGTGACGGAGATTCATATTGGAAAACGATATGACCAGGTTGTACACAAACGGGTAAAAGACCACCGCAAGAAGAATGAGGAACGATGGGACGGCGAGGAAGGCAATAAAGAACTTATGTTGCGTGCGGTTCATTGGTTCATCGAATCGTTGGCGTCAGGGTTTCTACTCGTTTAGTTCCTTGATTTTTCGGATTGCAAGCTCCTGCATATCCCTGGCTGCCTGTTCGGGAGATTTCGCCCCGCCAAGAACAGCCTGGTAACTGGGGCGCATCGAATCCCAGATTGCCCGAAGTTCAGGAACGACAGGCATCGGCCGGCCACGTTCGATTTGCAGCGCAGAGTTCTTGAGAACATCATCATTTTGTACGAAGTCTGATCGTACTGCTGCAACACGTGTTGGCATCGTGCCAAGTGTTTTGGCTGTTTCGAGCTGCATCTCCGGCTCCATCAGGAATTTCAGTAGCTTGACGACAAGCGGCCTCTTCTCGGACCCAACATTTACATCCATCGAGAAACCTTTGGGCGAAATCATCGGTGAACACCAGAGCCCTGTACTGGTAATCTTCGGCAGCGGGGCAACACCGATATTGATGCCGGCTTTCCTGTAACCCGCCCATGACCAATCGCCATTGATGATCATGGCGCTCTTCCCGTCCTTAAACAACGCATCGGCAATATTGTAGTCAGCTTCATTGGGAATAATCTTGTACTTATCCCGCAGGTCTTGGATAAATTTAAGGCCGTTGATTGTCCCTGGAGTGTTCAGCGTTGGTTCACCGCTTTCAGTCATCACCCATCCACCAAAGCCGGTCATGAACGGAACAAAAAAGAACGGCTCGGTGTAATTCCACGTCAGTCCGTATATGTCGGTTTTGCCATCGCCGTTGATATCTTTCGTCAGTTTCAATCCCATCTCGATCAATTCCGTATCCGTCTGCGGAGGAACGGAGACCATTGCACGGTTATAAACAAGCGTCAAGTGGTTGCCAAGCTTGTCGGCAATCTGATACAGATGGTCATGATAGTACGTTAATCCTTTCGGAATGAACGTGCCAAGATACTCTTTGTCGAACATTCCTTCCAGTGGCTGGATGATTCCCATTACTTCGAATGGCCCGACCATATCTGACGGCCCATAGACAAGGTCGGGTCCCTGTCCTGCGATCGCGGCAACAATGAAACCTGACCGCAGTTCCTCTGTTTCCTTGTAAATCGCATCGACAGTAACACCGGGATTTGCAGCCATGAAACGTTTGAGCTGATCTTCGAGTATGAGTCTTTCATCAACACGCATTTGATGCCAGATGACAATGCGATTGGGATCATGCTTCTGTTGGCAACCCGCAATCAGCAGGCACGTCAATATGATTGTAAGCAGCTTGTAAAATTCGTTTCGCATTGAGAGAATCAATACTCAAACACAACACATTGACCTGGTTCAAGGGCCAGATGGATGTGACTGTCTTTCACTGCAAGTTGTGCGTCACCGATAAGGTCTGACACATGATCGGCTGTTGTGTCTACCCTCAAGGTCGTCTGCTCGATGGAACTGAAGTTTGTGTTCCCAACGACTGCGATCCGCTTTGGGGGATTGTCAGCAACGCGGGCAAAAGCAAGCACGCGATCGTTGTGATCATGTAATAAGACAAACGACTGGGGGCTTGGGTCCACTATGATGACTGCATACTTCGCTCTGACAGCCAGTACCTTTGCTACCAAACCCGCGAACTGGTCCTTGTTGAGCCAGTCGTACGCGTACTCACTGAAGAGCGGCAGCTTCTCGGATGGAAGGTGCTCTAGTTCTTCCTTTGTGAAATCGAGTCCCGTGTTAATGGGGTATTTCTCGGCAATTTCAAAACCTGAATGGATGAATGGAACACCCGGAAGAAAACTGTTAATGACGAGCGACCACTTCGCATACCTCAAGCCGCCCGGCCGGGCGGCGGCGCGTGGCGTGTTGTGATTTTCGGACGTGGCAAAAAATGGAATCGGGAAGCCTTCTGTTGAAGCACGCCTGATGAATGATTTCATACGCGATGGATGATGCTCATCGACCCAGAGAAATCCAAATACAGCGTTATATCCCTCCTCCCTGCTTTTGGGAGTAATGGAAAAGTTTTCATCCCAGAATGCAAAATCCGGGTCGATAGTGCGAGCTGAGTTTACCATTGCCCGCTTCAGATCCATGGGTAGGGCGTGTCCCATATCTATCATGACGCCATCAATATGAAATTCATGTTGATAGTACGGAATAATCCCTATGATTTTTTCCCAGAGGGGTACATTGATATTCTGCGACTGGGCGTACCGGGTATCATACATTCGAATGGTGTTGTATGCGATATAGTTAAAGTCGGGATGAATATACATTCGCAGATACGTTACATCGCCCCACGGAGGCTGGTTGTCATCAGGCGGCCAGTCGGCAAACGCTCCGGGAATTTTCACCAACGTACCACCGGGTAGAGAGCCGACGTAACGTCCCTCTTGTTTTGTTACCGAATTCGGAGAGGGTGGTGATGTAAAAAAATCCTTGTATATCGGATGCGGAGGAATAAGGTTGTCAAACTTATGTTCGCGGACATGGTGATGGATCCAGTCGAGCTCCTCTTTCGCGAAAATGGGTGAACCATACTTTGATTCATCCGAGTGTCGAGGATCGCGGAGCTGGATTTCCTCTTTGATCCAGTAGAACCACTCTGGATGTTCCTTTACCCAGTCCGCATCCTTCGCAGCAGTGCGAAACACGAACTCAACAACAACCCGACAACCCATCCTATGAGCAGCTTCAACAAACGCTTTGAATTCCGTTTTGGCGTCCAGCCCGAGACAAGGCTCGCTCTGGTTTTCGTCGAGTTCGTACGCGTTGCGAATTGCATAGGGAGATCCGAGCGTTCCCTTGTTCCCATCATGCCCAATCGACGTGATAGGCAAAAGATGAATTGTGTTCGCTCCCAACTTCTTAATGTATGGCAGCATAGCAATGGCCTTGAGGAACGTTCCTGTTTCTCTGAACCCGTCAGAGTTCAAGGGCAAGTCGAGTTTCCCATTGCCGTCGTGATCGAACGCAGCCGTTGTCCTCACAAACATATTATAGATGATGGCATCTTTCGTCCATTCGCCCCTTGTCGGTTGCCCCCGTCCTGGCGGTTTGGAACTTTTCGCTTTTCTAATTACGTCCAGATAAAAAGTGAATGGGTTGACTTTCTCTCTTTTCGGCGTGCCGGTTCCAGAAAGCCACAGCGATGGGACAGAATAGTTGAACTTTTTCTTTTCTGTTTTCTTCTGTTGCCTCTTGAGCGCTGTCTCTAACAGGTCAAGTGCTTGGGAAGGTTTAGAATCTGTCATTATTGCCCGAATGTATCCTTGATGGTGACATGTCCCTCTGCGGATGAATTCTTTGAACCCGCAACAAGATACGATCTGTTTCGTTGCGAGAACTCTTCGCCCGGCACCCACTCACCCTTCTTGCCACTGTTCGTATATTTGTACTGGAGTTGCGTTCCGACGGGAATATTCACGGCCAGTGACCACAATCCATCGCCCACTTTCACATCTCCATGCGTGCCGTCGTCGTACATTTGCACCCAATTGGGAGTCCACTCGCCCAATTCTTTCAAGTTACCAACGATGAAGATCGCTGTCACTACTTTTTCTTTTGTCGCGTCGCAGACGAAAACAACTGGTTCCATTTCACTTTTGCTGTGTGCCATTGCCCCTTGGCCTCCCGTTTCTGCCGGATTGATTATGGCGTCAAAACCTGGCGATGAGATTTTCGAGCCAGCCATGGTTGCAAACTTGTACACATTGTTGAGATGAATCCGGAAGGCATCATCGAAGGGCTTATCGCCGGCAGGTGCGGTTTGATCATTCCCAAACCACCAGAACCAGTCAGAGCCTTCCGCCGCGTACATCGCCTCCCAAGCCATATACACATTCCATGCTTTCGTCCCTTGTTTGGGAACCGCGAGATTGGCGTCCGGCTGCTTCAGGCCGGATTTTTCCAAATCCTGCCGCGTACGTAGCAGGTACTCCCATGCCCTGTTCTCTTCAGGTTCGCCGATCCATGTATCATAGTTTCCATTGATCCACGAGCCCGGCCATAGCCATTCCATCTGTGGTTGGCTTGAGGTTGGATGTGGCTGGATGGAACGGGCGGAGTTCCCCGTTATATACTCGCTCATTGTCGTCGTGATAATCTGCTTGGCAGCATATAGCTTGCTCAACTTACGGTAGAGTGCGTTAAGAAAATCCTTTCCATCAATATCCTGACGGTACCACTCCCATGCATTCTCACCATCCAGAATTACTGTGATCAGAACGTCGTCTTCGTTTTGTTTTGGCGCATACGAGAGTAGGCTTCTCACAAAATCCTCAGCGGCTTCTTCGCCGCGATAGGTCTGGTACTTGAAACCAATTCTGTCGGAAAGTTCCGTGTTGCGAAAGACCAACGTCATACGATGTTTATCTCCCGCCGGAAAGCTGAACGGAGATGTGTTGGTTCGGTCACCTGGTTTGGAATGTTGCAAGGCTTTCACATCACTTGCCGTCCAGACGATGCCGTGATTGCTCAGGACACTCAACACCGGCTGTGCAACCGATCCCTCTCCAGGCCACATACCGGATGGGTTCGCGCCAAAGATCTCACGGTACATTTTCACCGCTTTCGCAACCTGGGCATCAGCGTCCTTGGGATATGAGAACCGCGAAGGCAACTGATCGTCCGGCTGGCAGATTTTTGCAAGATCGGAATCGTAAATGAGTGGAAGGATGGGATGATAGTATGGTGTGGTAATGACTTCAATCTGACCATTCCGACGTTCTGCATCGAACCGAAGTTGTTTGTGGATGGGAACGACGTTCGCCATTACCTTGCTTGCTTCAGCAACAATGCGGTTGCAGTCTGTTTCCGTGATTGATTTCTTGAGATAGAATTTCCCATCACTTCTGGACTCAATATAATCGCTCAGATCGCAAACAGAGCCATCGGGCAGCCTGACCGGACCTTTCAGGAAGTCCGGATCGAAATACGCAAGAAAGAACCAGAACTTTATTTCCCGCATCTGCTGCTCGGTAAAGATATCGGAACCCGGTCTCTCATTCAGCTCGAGTCTCTTTTTCAGGGCAAGATATTCGGGAAATCGTTCGATCATCACTTCGCTGATGCCAAAGGCATTCCATTGATTTCTGTAAAGAAAGCTTTTGTCCGTTTGATTGAAATCCTTCGTAGGCTTGAGCGCGAGGTCGATCCAGGGATCGGTCTTCCCTTTCCACTTCTTCCAAAATCCCTTTGTGTTGACGCTGTTCTTTTTTGTATCAACGAACGGTTTCAGCCGCTTCACATAATATTCCAGTAACTGGTGAAGCAGCGATGATGTAAGGTTGATGTTGCAATGGATATTGGGATAGCCGCGTAGTGTCGCGGCCATATCATAGTAGTCCTTGGTCGCGTGTGTACGAACCCACGGACCTGAGAGTTGATCAGTCTCAGGATTGACATAGAGAGGTTGATGTTGGTGCCAAATGATGTCGAGATAAACGGCTTTGGTTCCCGGTCTCGCCGGGTATTCGTCATGCACATTGGGTTTGAGTTGGGGAGGCTTGCTGGTGAGAAGAATTTCGTTCTCTTCCGTCAGGACAAAAACAGAATTCCTCCCGGAATTATTGTAGTTCTCAACGTTGGCCGCATTGGCAGGGTCGTTCTCATACTTTTTCCCGTCCACCAGGAAATCATATTGATAAATCCCAGGCTTTAGCTTTTTCTCGAATGCCCAGAGACCGCCTCCATCATTTTTCATGAGGGCATCGTCTTTTGACCACCCATTGAAATCACCAACCAATGAAACTGAGACGGCAGACTTGTTCATGTAGGTGAACTTCACATTCCCGTTCACCATTTGAGGCTGGCTGTGAACAACGTCGATTGCCCAGCAAGTTAGAAATAAGGACGCAAGGAATTGGTGTCGTCTCATTACCTCAGAAGGAGCATCCTCTTTGTAATTGTCTGTCCGTCTGTTTGCAATCGGTAGAAGTATACTCCGCTTCCTGCTTGTCCACCACTTGCATTGTGCCCATCCCAAGTCATTGTGTACGTCCCGGCGTTCATCTGTTGATCAACAAGTGTCTCAACTTCCTTACCAAGAATATCAAATATCCGTAACGTTACATGTGCCCCACCATTGGCTGGAATTGTCGTTCGAATCGCCGTTGTTGGATTAAATGGATTCGGATAATTTTGAGCCAGAGCCAATTCCTTCGGAACATCTGGCTCGTTGTTTCCAACGCTGGTCAGTGGAGGCAGCACTACTGTCCGTTGTACAACGTCGATCACATACACAGCCATTCCATACGCCGGGAGATTCACGACCAAATTGGCAACGCCTCCGCTGAACGTGATGTTAGTGGAAGTTGCGCTATAGAGATCACTTGCGATATACGGAACACCGTCCGATATCCCTTCGACACTTGGAGGAGCGCCACCTGCAGTAAGTATCACCGTTGCTGTATGAGCGATCCCTTCAAGATTCGCCACCACTATCCCATTCTGTCCCGAATACGGTCGCGTATATGCATACACACCGCCAAAGTCCGTATTTACTCTAATCATTTGCTGAGAAGTGAATGCGGGATACTGTTTTCGTATCTGGGCCAGCTTCTGGTAATGCGGCATAAGGATCTGTGCTTGCGAGCCGTTCCAGTTAATCACACCGCGTCTTCTTTGATCGAAGTCGTTGACCCCTAGTCCCCATCCAACCTCCTGACCGGAATATACTTCAGGCATTCCTACCGCAAGCAGCACCGCCGTTGAGTACGCCATTGTACGCTGGCGCGCTATCGAGTCCGGATCAACTCCGCTACGACCGAAGAGATATATAATTCGATCCTCATCATGATTTTCCATAAAACGCATGGGGTATGAGTTTGGTCCAGGAAGGAATCCCATCCCCGAATTTGAACTGCCATTACGCAGTTTCTGATCAAGTCCATTGACACGTGATGTTGCAGTCTGCGTCCACAATGTTCCATCATGATTGAAGCCATTGAGCGGCCAATCATACGCCGATTCAACACCACCCGGCCCGCGGAAATCCGAGTTATCTGCATAGATGCGCTCGGTACCTGGACCAACGCCTGTTGCTTCACCCAGTAGATATATGTCGGGCTTGATGTGCTTCAACAATTGACGCAGTGGACGACCGAATTCATTCTCTCCACCGTTTGGACTATTCGCTCTGATGTGCGGACCCCAATACACATCAAGACGAAAACCGTCAGCACCGGCATCTTGAATCCAGTACTTGTGCACGTTCAACATTTCCTGGCGGAGATCGAGATCTGCATAGTTCATATTCAGGATTTCCTCACTGAATGCACCATAGTACACAAAACCGTCAGGTGTTATTGCCTCAGAAAGTTGACCAAGCCCGATGCCGCTATATGGAATGAACTGATGTTCGTAGTAGGGCCAATACCGCGAGTCCTGGCCGAATGTTCTCGCATCCAAGACAAAAGGATGACCGGCACTGCTATGGTTCGGAGTAATATCGAGGATGACTTTGAGGCCGAGTTGATGGGCACGGGCAATGAAGTTCCGCAGATCCTGGTTGGTTCCATACAGAGGTTCGACGGTGTAGAAATCCATGATATCATAGCCAGGCCCACCCCCGTTGTTAATCGGGAACCGGTTATGCATCACAGGCATAAGCCAGATAATGTTGTATCCCATCGCAGCGATGCGATTCAGATCGGGATACGCGGCATTGATTGTCCCTTGCGGCGTGTGCGATTTGAAAAACATCTCGTACAGCCTTCCCTCTCTTACCCATTGTGGAACTGATGCCAATGCAGGCAATAGAATCGGAGGAGTTGAACGTAAAATAAAATAATTCCGCGTAGTGTCTCTGTTTCCCTGTGTATCTGTGGCGATAAGCCCGAAGTAGTATTCACCCGGTGTTGCCGGTCGGCTCACTGTAACTGTTGGAGTCGTTGCGCTGTTGATGCCGCCAATTGGGGCAGGGTTGTTCGGATCTTCGGACCATTGAAATGTCAATGTTTGTGTTTGGCCAGAATCAGGGTCAGTGCTGCCCGTTGCCTGTAGTTGAATCGTACTGCTGAGATCCAGATACGTGATCTGCGCGGTGGGACCGTGGTTCACAAGATATGTAAACGTTGTTGATGAAGATGAGATCAGAGTGCCGTTTGAATCGGCAAGAGCTATGAATGAGTTCAATCCCTCGACCAAGTTGACAGTGGCTGAGTAATTCCCGCTTGCCACCGAAACAACGGTGGTGTCAGTATTATTCCTGACTATGCGGGCCGATGTGACTGAAAGATTCTGCACGATGCCTCGAAGCAAGCGCGTTGGATTGCGCGTCGGGAAACCTCCCTGCGTCGTTATTTGAACATATCCCGCTTGTGATAGGAACGTTACCGTATCGGAATTCGATCCGCCCAGATTGGTCCCCGCTCTCAGGATCATCGTATGGCTTCCATTGGAAAGCGGAGATGGAATTGTATAGCTCAACTGTTTGGTTGAAGCAACGTAGTGTGTACCGATGCCTGCGTATATTGTCCCGTCAATTATTATTTGAAGTGTTGATGTATCGACTGCAGCACCGACTTTGGGAAAGATGTATGCAGTTACTGTAGGCGTCCCGGTCAAGACTATTCCTGTCCGTTGGTTTGGGAGGATCTGATAGAGTGTCGGGTCTTTGAGAATAATGAAAGAGTTATCGTTATCAAGAGCGTTCACATGATGGTTGAGCGGATCGTTGGGCCAGGGCGCCGCGCCGGTGTAGAAGAACTTGTATTGATAGGCTCCGGGAACCGTTCCTCCGGGTTGCCCGCCAACTCGCAAACGAGCATTCCGAATCCAAAGCGTGCCACCCTGATACGACATAGGCCAGGCAGCACTGTTCCAAGTATTGAATTCTCCCGGCACCGCATACGCCGAATGCCCAGTCACGTTCCAGCGAAACGTTACATCAACGCTGTCCTGAGCATAGACAACCGTCCCGACAGTTACCAAAGCCAGCATCGCCAAATTCCGAAACATTGAACTCTCTCTTCTCATCTCACTTCCCTCCTATGAAAACCGATCCAGACTTTGCCGGAATAATTATTGTATGAAGATTACTCTCTTCCTTCACGCCATCATTTCTACGGGGCCAAACCTGCCGCCACTTCGTTGGTGTGTCTTGCCCGCGTAGTGGGACGGTTACTGTCTGCGATTTCTTACTGTTGTTGAGAACGACAACGCCCGAACCGGTTTTATCCCTTCGGAGAAATGCGTAGACGTTGGTATCAGCAATCAGGGTCTCATACGTTCCCCACCTGAACATCTGATGGTCCCTGCGAAGGTTGATGAGCCCCTTTATGCAATCGAGTAATTGTGTGTCCTGCTTTTTCTCTTCCCATACCATTGTGCCTCGGCAGCCCGGATCTTTGCCGCCCATCATGCCGATTTCATCTCCGTAGTACACCATCGGTGCACCAACGTACGTCATTTGAAATAACCAGGCAAGCATCATTGCTTCAGTATTGCCATTGCAGAGCGTCAGTAATCGTTCCGTATCGTGACTGCCGAGAAGATTTTGCAATACATAATTCACTTCGGCAGGATAGTCCGACCGCTGTTTGGCGAGAGCGCTGTCAAACTGCATCGCTGACAACTTGCCATTCAGAAAAAAATCCAGGCTGGCCGTTCGGAACCTGTAATTCATCACTCCATCAAATTGGTCACCCTTCAGCCAGAGAGAAGCATCATTCCAGAGTTCCCCAACGACGTATGCATCCGGATTGATGGACTTCACCAACCTACGCCACTCAACCCAGAAATCATGGGGTATTTCATTGGGCACATCCAGTCGCCAGCCATCAATCCCGAAACTCATCCAATGCCGGGTCACTTCAAACAGATATTGACGCACCTCAGGATTTTGCGTCATCAATTTAGGCAGATCGCCATATCCCCACCAACATTCATAGTTAGGCTTGCTTGTTGGTCCCACCGGAAAACTCTTAACGTTATACCAGCCGATGTACTTGGATTTCGCTTCCTTCTCTTTGATGTCTTTGAACGCAAAGAAGTCAACGCCTGTATGATTGAATACACCATCAAGGATTATTCTGATCCCCCTTCTATGGCATTCATCGACAAGGGTTTTGAAAGTCCGCTCGTCACCGAAATGCGGGTCGATCTTCATATAATCAGTCGCTGTGTACTTATGGTTACTGTTTGACTCGAAGATGGGGTTCAGGTAGAGGGCGTTCACGCCAAGAGAGGAAATATAATCAAGATGATCGATGATGCCCTGAAGATCTCCGCCAAAATAATTCCTGGGCTTTGGTACACCACCCCACGGCTCGGTGCCGGGCGGGTCATTACTTGAGTCACCGTTTGCGAAGCGTTCAGGAAAGATCTGGTAGAAGACGGCGTCCTTTACCCAGCGAGGCACAAAGGACTCTTGTTGCGCGAAGGATATTGTGGCGAACGCCATAAGCAACGCAAGCGTTGCATAGTATTTGAACCGAGGGTTCGGGAAGCGTTCAACGTTGACAAGCCTCAGCATGATGAATAACAATCGATAAGTGAGTCAGGTGCTGCAGATGTCGGCACGTATATGCTTAAACATAAAGAAAAGAGCAGGGAAATGCAACGCTCTCAACGGCGTGTCGTTCGCATCGGGACAAGACATCGTTTGAATTCTTAATCAAACGTTGTATATTATTTTGACACCCGCGTAATGGAAGAGACGATGGAAGTGATGGAAGTTGACGTGGAAGTAGATCGATCTGAATTTTCCGGGCAACGCACCTCTTCACGAGAGCGATACTGAGTTCCAAATCCAAAGTGAGTCACAGACCGCCTTTCAAATTGCGCTCACAAAGTGCAATACGCCGAGAACCACCTCCGATCTCATCTCGCAAACGCATGCTCTTTTTCACATTCGTTATTGCGTTCCCATTTCTTTTGCTCGCCCTCCTTGAACTAGCTCTTCGACTATTTCATTACGGACCGGACATTTCATTGTTCACCACCGAAATGATTGGTGGACGAACATATTCCATTATGAACCATGACGTGAAACATCGCTATTTCTCGAGAGTGGCCTTCAGTCCGAACACATCGCCGGATTATTTTCTGAATCCGAAACCTCCGGGTACGTACCGCATTTTCTGCCTTGGAGGATCAACAACAGTCGGCTTCCCTTACAGCTACGTCGGATCTTTTTCCACATTTCTGCGCGACCGGCTCCATGCCATATTTCCCGAAAAGAATATCGAGATCATTAATCTGGGAATGACTGCCACCAACAGTTTCACGGTTCTCGATATCGCCCGTGAGGTCGTTGATCTGCAGCCGGATCTCTTCATAGTGTATGACGGTCACAACGAATTTTACGGCGCGCTTGGCATTGCCTCGCATGAATCTCTCGGTGGCTCACGCTGGCTTACGCTGGCATACCTGCGACTCATTCACATCAAGGCATTCATACTGCTGAGAAACACCTTCACCACTGTCGCCGGTTTTTTCAAGCCGGCATCAACGCCTGAAGAGGGTGGCACAATGATGGAACGGCTTGCCCGTGGACAATACATTCCATACGCAAGCACAACCTATCAAAACGCGCTGAAAATATTCAAAGCTAATATGCTGGAACTGACCGAAATCTGCAGCTCACACAATATTTCTCTGATTCTTACTTCCCAGGTATCAAACGTCAGGGATCAACCTCCATTCGTTTCCGAGGAAAACTCAACGATCACGCTTGACCGGCTCTCAACGTTCAATACGGCCTTCAATGCAGGACTCACTCTCTGGATGGAGGGACATCCGGACTCCGCTCTTGAGCAGTTTTACAAATCGGCTGCAATTGATTCACTGCGCGCCGATGTACACTACCAAATTGCACGATGTCTGGGTTCACTAGGTCAAGAAACCAATGCACGCAGAGAGTACATCGCAGCACGAGACTACGACAAGCTGAGGTTTCGTGCAAGCAGTGATTTCAACACGGCAATACTTGGGATGAACAACAACGATCGAACCGTTGCAGTCGATATGGAGGCAGCGTTCATGCACGAAGCGCCTGATTCCACTATCGGGAATGATCTTATACTTGAACATCTCCACCCAAACGCACGCGGATATTTTACGATCGCAAAGGAGTACGCGCGCGCGATGCGTGAGCATCAGTTTCTTGCATCGACTGAGGAATGGCAATCGCGTGATACTATAAGCGACGCTACGCTCTGGCAACATCAACCGATGACCGAACTTGACGAACGATACGCCCAACGACGAATCGACATCCTCACTTCGGGATGGCCATTCAAGCCACAATCTTCCCATCAACATGCTATACCCGAAGGCGATACCCTTGGCCGGATCGTTGAACAAGTAGTGGATGCCAGACTAACCTGGGAACAAGGCCATGTTGCCGCAGCGGAGCACTACGAGAGACGTGGCGATCTGGAAAAAGCGGAAAAGGAATATCAAGCGGTGATGAACCAGGTACCCTTAAACGTCTCTTCGTACTTCAGACTGTCGCATCTCTACATACAACAATCAAGAATCGACGATGCGCGACGCGTATTACTTGAGTCGTTGAAAATCGAGCGCTCGGCATTTGCCTCCCGCGCACTTGGGGGTATCGAGTTGAATTCCGGTAACCCGGCAGAGGCAGTTCCATATCTCGCACAGGCATTTGCTCTGAGTGAAGGCGTCGATGAGCGGTCTGATGCCGGATTCTTTTACGCGCTTGCACTCACGCGCGCGGGAAAGCCGGAGCTTGCCGTAACACCGCTCCAACAGGTCCTCGCCATCAATCCGAAATTCAAACCAGCGCGCGACTTGCTGCGAAAGATTGGATCGAAATGAGACGCAAGCATCGGAACGAGAAGCCATCAGCCATCTCAGTAACGAGTACAAAAGAAACTCATGAGCTAACGGCCTCGCGAAGAAGACTATTCACCTTGATCATGGTGTTACTTCCTTTCCTCATTCTAATCGCTACTGAACTTCTCCTTCGGTATTTCCAGTACGGCGGCAACCTTGATCTTGTCGTCAAGAAACGGGTGAGTAACAAGGAATACTATGCTCTCAACCGTTCCGTTGCAAAAAGATACTTCGCCCAATCAGTTTCTTCTGTACCGGAGGCAATTGAGGATGATCTCTTCGAAATCAAGAAATCCAAAACCACAAAACGGATTTTTTGTCTTGGAGAATCAACAATGGCGGGGTTTCCATATGAATATAGCGCGACTGCGCCGAGCTTTCTTCATGACCGGCTGACGACACTTCTGCCGGGATACAATATAGAGGTTATCAATGTCGGTCTCTCTGCAGTGGGGAGTTTTGTTGTCAAGGATTTCATCGATGAGTTGATGAGCTACGAGCCTGATCTGTTCATTGTGTACGTTGGCCACAACGAATTCTACGGAGCCTACGGCGTAGCGTCATCAGTGGCTATCAAAGGAGGCCCGTGGCTGACACGCCTGACAATTTCACTGCTCAAATTCAAGACCTTCCTAATGCTAAGGGACGCGTACGCCTCGCTCCAGAAGAAGCTCACACCGGAAGCTTCAAAACAAAACTCGAGTTTGATGGGCGAGATGGTTGGAAAGCAATACATACCCTACAATGGGGAGGTTTATCACGAAGCAAGAGAGATTTACCGCGAAAACCTTGCAGCGATCATCAACGAAGCACAATCTCACAGCATCCCGATCATGTTTAGCACGCTGGTCAGCAATATACGCGGTCAGGCGCCTTTTCAAGGAATCTTTGCTGAAGGAACTTCAGAGGCACAACGCGACAGATGGCAGGAGTTGATTGTTGCTGGCGATAGCTCGACGGCACACAACAATTTGACAGAAGCCATCCAGTCCTACACGATAGCAACGCGGATCGATACGCTCAACGCTACGGCGTTCTACAAACTTGGACTCGCCTTATACACAACGGGGCGCTATGACGATGCAAAGATTGCCCTCATCCGGGCAAAGGACCTTGATGGCCTCCGGTTCAGGGCAACAGAAGAATTCCAATATGAGTTGATCGACTTGTGCAGGTCGCAAGGAGTTCCCCTTGCTCGCGTTGACTCGGCATTTGAAATGAACTCACCTCAGCACATGATCGGGACCGAGCTTATCCTCGAGCATCTCCATCCTAACATCAACGGTTATTTTTTGATGGCAAAAGTATTTTGTCAGGCAATTGCACAATGCAACTTGCTCGTGCAACCTACAGAGTGGAATTGGAACCTTGACAAGCGCGATGCGGAATATATGGAAATGTCCACAGTAACAAACTTCGACCGGGAGGTCGGAAGAATCAAGGTGGAACTTCTGACGAAGCGCTGGCCATTCAACACTGGTCAGACTCCAGTTGAATTTACTCCAACGAATGCGACCGAGAGTATTGTGTTTCGCTATCTGCAGGGAAAGATAGTCTGGTCCGATGCTCGTTACTCACTTGCTGACTATCAGGCAAGCAATAAGAACTACGAAATGGCACGAAAGGAATGCCTTGCGATCGCAAAGGTCCTTCACTATTCATATCAGCCGCTTCTAAGAGTTGCAGATTACTATCGCACCGAAGGCAGGAACGAAGAAGCGAAAGCAGCATATCTTCGTTGCATCGATGCCGAGGACAATCCGTACGCCCACTTCAAGCTTGCAATTATCTTGTTAGAAGAAGAACGGGCAGCCGAAGCCGCAAGGGAGATCGAGATCTCATTTGCGTTGGAGAATTCCGGTTTGTACAAACTTCCACCTTCTGCTGCTGCTTCAGGTCGGTATCTATTGGGAGTTTCCTATGCCAAGCTTGGGAGAATACCGGAAGCAAAGCGGAGTCTCGAGCGCGCACTCGCTATCAATCCAAATGATAACGACGCCAAGCAGCTCCTACAGCAATTAGGGCAGTAACTCTCCGGCTTTAAGACAAACAAAAGGCAAGGTACCTTATCGGTACCTTGCCTTCGCATTGAATGGTCACCTGTCAATCCCCTTATCGCCACAGAGTCGCAATAAAGGGAGCACTTTATTTGACCAGCAACATTTTCCTCGTCTCAGTGAACTTCCCGGCCTCAAGCCTGTAGAAATACACACCTGTTGAAAGGCTGTTCGCCTCAAAGAGAGCGACGTAATTCCCAACCGGCTGATCCTCGTTCACCAGTGTTGCGACTTGTTGACCGAGGAGGTTATACACAATGAGCCGCACGTTTGCACGTTCCGGAATCGTGTACTTGATTCTTGTCGATGGGTTGAATGGGTTCGGATAGTTCTGGCCCAGCTTGTAACCGACAGGAATACCAGGCTCTTGATTGTCCTGCACGGCAGCAAGCGGGCTGAACGGTGCAACTTCCGCAGGCAGTGGCGCATCATGCTTCCAAGTATCTGTTGGCGCAGTGTAGTTACGTGGGAAGCTATTGGGAGCAAGTGGCTGGATGTAGCGACTTCGTCTTCCACCCTGGGCACCGAGTCCAGCACCCTCTTCTGATGCGAAGGAACCTGTGAACCTGTAGTTATACAGTATATGATAGTGTGCCTTCCCAAGTACAAGGAACGTCACCGTATAGATAGAATCAGTGGGACCCTGCCGTGTCATGATGCGGTCCGGAAATGACGCTGCCGTACCACCCTGGCGCTTCGCTTGAGCAAACTTCCACATACGATCAAGAAACTGAAGGCGCACTGTATCCGTTGCAGGATTGAATGGAATCGGATCCCGTGTTGCAGGACCCATGTTCACCTTCATTGTCACCGTGACTGAATCTGTATTGTTAAGGAGCAACCCCTTCGGATTGATATCACCGAACCAGTAGAACGGCGTCGTAAGGTTTCCACTGGAGAGAACATCAATAATCCGGTTTCCATCACCCCTCTGTGCAGGGTGCTCATATCGAACACCATCCTGGTCCGTACCGTAGCCGGGGAACCTTGACTCTGCCGATACTGAATCCATTTGCATAAAGTACTTGTGCCCAATTTGATCGCCCGAGGTTCCCGAATATGGAAGCGTCACTTCATATGTACCATTACTGAGCGGATTAAACTGCATGATAGTTCCACCCCATCCATTCATGCCTCCGCGAATCTGAGCTGAGTCGTGAAGAGCCGGACTGAACCAACCGAGCTGGAGATATGGTGTGTAATCAGCGTGCCAGAGAACGTTCGCATTGACTGGTGTATTAGCTACACTATCGTTATCAAAATAAGCCACTGGGACGGTGCCACCACCAAGAGGGACGGTGTACCCTCGGTTATCTGCCATGGTTTCCCAATCCAAACCACCGCGCGGGGTTTTTAGAAACTTGTACTGAACGGCCGTATTCTCGAGCACGGTCACTGTTTTGGTGTAGATGCTATCACTATTCCCGTCTTTCAATGTGTCGGTAGAGTTCCCCCAGTCGTTAATGCTTCCTGCAAGTCGAACAATATCCCCACTCCCGGGAAGGAATGTACCCTCAAGCATTTTCACCTTCATGTTGACCTGAAAGGTAACGTTCACGTTCGCCGCCGGAGTAAAGACAGAATCGTTATCGAACCAGGCAACAGAAACTGTGCCGCCTCCAACGGGCACGATGTAGTGTCGGTTGTCTGCCATGGATTCCCAATCCGAACCGCGCAGGGTCTTCAGGAACTTGTATGCAATGTCCGTACTTGGGGCCACACTTACTGTTTTCGTGTAGATGCTGTCGCTGTTTCCGTCTTTCAGCGTGTCGGTGGAGTTCCCCCAATCGTTAATGCTTCCTGCAAGTCGGACAATATCCCCACTCCCGGGAAGAAACGTCCCCTCGCGCATTTTTATACTCATATTGACCTGAAATGTAACGCTCACGTTCTGTGCGAGGGCGGTTTCAATGTCTATCCCCGACAGTAGAAACATTCCCAGCACGATACAACAAAGCAGCCAAGATTTATTCATGGCAACCTCCTATGTAATTATTGTGGAATATAATTGTGAATTACTTCTTGTTGATTGCGACAACTCGTTGTACATGTACCCTCCCGGATCCCTCCTTTTGTGGTTGTATGATAATGATATGCCAGCCTAGAACATGATCCCTATTGCAAATTTATGAACACTATCAAGGCGTCCGAACTGTTCAAACGCATAATCGAATTTCACTGTGAGGTTATCTGTCAACGCGTACTTCACGCCACCCCCCACGGTGAACTGCTCTTCGCTGTCGCGCGCACCAAGCGATTTGTATCCGCCACGGATAGAAAGAATCTTCTGGAACACAGAGTACTCACCCCCCACGCTGATGCTCTCCGAATTATCATTCGGATGAATCGCGTCGACAGCGAGCGTCAGTTGCTGATCGTCTGTAACTATCGGCTGATACGCCAGTCCTATCCGAAGAGTCAAGGGAAGATCAAACGCATCTGTGGTGAGGTTTGCATTGACATTGGCGTTGTTGCCCGCGTTCGTGGAAATGTCCTTTTGCACCAGCAGGTCGTCTCCTGTGATTTGCATTTTCTGTCCGAAGTTGGTAATACCTGCACCAAACTTGAGTCCTTGAAAAGGAGTTGTAAATAACGTGCCCAAATCCAGCGCAAACCCGTTGGCGCTTGAATTCCAAATCCTTTCATTCACATACTTGACGCTCCCGCCGATAGAAAACCATTCGGTAAGACTTCTCGCATAGGAAACACCTATGGCAAAACTCCCAGCGGAGAAAAACTGTCCTGTTCCATCCGGCTGCTCCTCTGTCGTTCGCTCCATTTCGGCCATGCTGAGCGATGTAAAGCTCACACCGACCATCCCAAGCCCTTCAACCGGAACCACAATACCTCCGTAATTGAAGTTGATATCGGCCAACCAATTTGCATGTGTAAAGAGGGCCTCTGATTGGTAAATCTGCGTCAGGCCTGCAGGGTTCCAATACATTGCCGAGGCATCGTTTGCCAAAGCAACGAACGCTCCACCCATGCCAAGCGCACGGGCACCAACGGGGATGCTCAAAAATTTTGCCGATGTCGTTCCAACCTTCGTCACCTGCTGTGCACTCACATGGAACGACAGCGCTGCCGTCAGCGCAAAAATCGTTACAAGCCATGTTGATATTCTGCCCGCGGGCATCTTGTTGATTGTGTCATTTCGATTCATAGTGGCCCCAGTTACTTTATGATTGCAAACTTGCCGATTTTTTCACCAACACCCGGTGCATCCAGGTGATAGATGTATATGCCGTATGAGACTGAAAGGTTATCCCTCGTGAGGAGGTTCCAATCTTCTTCACCGTCAAGCATGGCGCTGTTATGATCAATAGTCTTCACTAGTTCTCCACTCACCGTGAAGATCCTGATCGTACACACCTGCGGCAGATGTGTAAAGTGGATTGCACGCGGTCCCCTCCCATTGGAGAATGGGTTTCTTTCCTCCCACGAAGCCGCCGCAACATAGGGGTTCGGAACGACCCTGATTTTATCAAGACCATTCTTTGCCAGGTCACGATCAACATTCTGCGCTGTTGTGGTAAATTCGAAGACATCTCCCTGTCGGAACAACTTTGACAACACAACAACCATTGTGTCGCCGGCTTGGGGGCCCGCTAGAGTCGAGTCATATCCGAGTGCAAAGCTCCAGGTAATGATGAGTGAGTCGTTCAGGTCGCGCTCAAGAAACACAATGTAGTCGCTCTTTGTAAAACCAAAAATGTTCAGGCCTGCACTGAACACGCCTGGCCCTCCCGTGTTATCCAGTTCGAAGAATGCAAAATCGATCTGCTTGTTTTCACTTGTATTAATGACTTTGAAGTTCACTGGTATCGCAGGTGGAGTTCCGCCGGGTTCCGGTGCAACTGTAGACTGCGTGGAGGTATCAATCCCCACCTGACCGAAAACAATTTTGTAGTCGTTCGGCTTCTGCAAGCCCGCATAGAAACCGTTTTTCCATTGTTTGAAATCATATTGGTATATCCCGGGTCGGCTCCATCCCGAAAGAGCTGGATTGAGACCAAAGAGTTTTTCATTTCTGATGATTAGCCGGAACCCGTCTATGACTGGCTGTTCGATACTGTCAGCCATTTCTCTCTTCTCACCTATGAGCGTATCAGCTATTCCATTCGTCACATCGGTCAGAGTGAAACTCTTTGTTTTGAATGTATCGGGTGCATTCGCTGAGCCGTGCAAAACTGTATCCTCAAACGTAACTCTGTACTTTACATTGTCACGAATTTTGTTCGCATCGATGATTTCGTAGCCGACGGTTCCCGTTGTTGTTCCTGTAACAAGGGTTATCGGACTGACTTTCGGGGCAACATATCCGGCAGACGGTGCTTCGGGCGTAATGATTGCTACCGAGCTTCCGATGGACTGGACTTCTCCCGTAAGATCGTTGATACTGATCTTGAGATTGCTTTCCGCGGGAGAAATGGCAAGTGGTGGATAGCCACGATCATATCCACGAACGGCATAGTAGTATTTCTGTCCATACACCACTGTTGTGTCGGTCCATGCGTGAACAAGCCCGGTATTGCTTCCAGAGAAAAACTTTACACCATTGAAATCGGTAGAATCGAAACCCTGAATATCATCGTCCAGATCAAATTGGGCGATGGGTTTCAGGAACGGTGCGGGGTTTCCATATCCATCTGAGATTGTCCGCGCATCTTCGAACGCCGGATCAGTAGCACGATAGATCCTGTAGCCCTCAAAGTCGAATCGCGGGCCCCCAACCCCTGCAAGGAACCTGTCCTCTGACCGCTCAGACTTGTCGTTCCAGTAGAGCGTTACTTGCGGCTTGTTGGAATACGTCACCCCATTGATCACTCGTGAACCAGAGACTGCGGTCACAGTTGGTTCGATTGGAGCCTGGGCAAATTGGTAGTCTTCATTATAGGCCTGAACTGCGCGCACCCTCTTCCGTCTCGCATCATCTTTCGCCAAAGCCGGCGCGCAATTGGGTGGAACTCCTGGCAAGCCAAATACAACAGCATACGAGATTCGTTCGATCTGCCCGGCCTTCAACGGGAACACTCCCGAGGACACAAATAAATCACTCTCGCCAACCGGAATCGCACCCGGATCCACAAAGCTCCCGGGTAACATAAAGACCTGCCAGAAATAATTGTCAGGGGTTGTACTGAAGGTAATGCCCCCTGCTGCAATGTATTGAACATTCGTCAAACCGATCTGGTCAGCTTCCGAAACATCGGTTTTGTCAATGTTCGGTTCACCCGGAAACGATGTGCCTACTCCCGAGGTCGGCTTTCCATCTCCTTCTCCAAAGTCGAGGGTGTTCGGCGCGCCGTCAAGTCCAACATCGTCCGTGAGAGGATTCCAATCACCGTCATTGTCAACACCGTCATTTCTGGATTCATCTATCATCTCATCGATGCCTTCGTCTACACCAGCATTGGCCAAACCATCGGCATTCAGATATCTCTTGCCAAGATCCGAGGAATCAAGGCCGTACAAAACAACATTTGTCCCGGGCACTTTGTAACGGTGGTACAGCTCAGAGGTTGCAGTGTCAATCATAGCTTGAGTGACAGTTGGCAATCCAAACGAAAGAGAATCGTTATCATTGTCAATGTTATCCTTGAATACCTTCCCCACATCTTCGGGACCCACCTGGATGAGGTGTATGGACGCCTGTTTGAAAGGATTGTTCGGAGCCCAGAACGGATCGCTCTCGGGATTTGGCGGCCAGCGTTGCCACGGATCAGTGAGGGCCTGAGCAACCATTTGTGCAGTGACAACGGAACATCCGGGTTCACCATTCCCGTTATTGTCTATGCCATCGGCAAACCCGACGCCACGTTGCACACCGAAAGGAATGTAGGTTGAGTCTTCATCAATCAAGCCGTTGTGGTTTTCGTCGATCTGGTTACCGCTACGTTCAGCCGGGAATGACCCCGCCGGCCCAAGCATTTGTTGAGTCACCCTTGGTCCAAGCTCAAACTCAGGGCTATCACCGTCGTTATCAATCCGGTCCTCCGCATTTCCCGGTGTTTCCAAATAGATGGTGGCAGCACAACCCACGCAACTGTTTGCAAATGCGGGGTTGGAACTATGTCCATCAGCATCCATTGAATAAGCAATGTCATCAATGAGATCAAATTCAGGATGATCGTCCTGCGAATCTCCATCGCCGCCAACGAAATCGGCAAGCCATAGCGTTACGCCAGTTTTGGGAAGATCCTTGGTCCCGTCGTTCTTTATTTCCTGGATGAAGAACACAGCATCGGCTACCGAGATCTGAGACCATTCAAGAACACGGACATCAACAATTGCCCCAAGGCCTTTGCGTGTGAGATCAGTAGTGTCTGGCGTGTAGTTGAACCTATTGTAGTTGTCATCGCCAACACGGTAGTACATCTCCTGATCTGCATTAAATTGATTCTTGCCGAAATATCCATTCCATTTCCCCGCCCAACCCGGATCACGAGGATCAGCAAGTTTGTCGGGCCATATCGCCGGCCAACTTGTAGAGTCATCGCTCTTTGCAATTATTCCGCCAACCGGGACACCCGGTCTTGCTGTATTGAAATATCCGGGAACAGGATTCAGATTCCAATCTTCGCCCGTTGAAGGGTTGGATCGGTACGCAGGCAGGTCAACCATTCGGATGGTCTGCCCTGTGTTGTCAATAACTTCCGCACCGATAAATAATCCGACAAGGGCCACATAGTAGCGATTCGTGTTCTTTGGCCATTCGTATGGTACTCCTTGTCCAACTCCGGTTCGTCCGGAGAAGACAAAGTTGAAGACACTTGTGCGAACATTGTTTCCGTCTATTTCTGTTTTGCGACGAAGCGTGGGATCAACTCGCTCTCTGCTCGGGACGTGCTGCGCACGGACACCCGATGTCCCGATGACAAAAACCATCAAGAGCAAGACAGTTGACTGAACGATATTCTTCATGAACGGTCTCCGGAAATAAGAGCACATTGTGGATATGCTGCTCATAAATTCACCTCAAAACCAATTTGAATTTCGCGGGGCTCTGAATAATAATCCGGGCGGATGATGTACGCCCCTGGCGGATTCACCCGAAACGGATCATTCAAACCGGCAGCACCGAGAGCTTCACGTC
>JBGPGQ010000001.1:0-41054 GCA_041483995.1 Bacteroidota bacterium | reverse complement strand
CCCATCAGCTTGCCTTTGCCATCCTTTACATCCTTAATAAATGCCGGAATGCGATCCTTGCTGCCAATGACATCGAGCATACGCAGCACTGCCTCGTTCGCACCGCCATGCAGCGGTCCGTATAGTGCCGCTGCCGCTGCTGCTGTAGCACTGTACGGGTCGACGTGTGAACTGCCGACACTGCGCATCGCATTCGCACTGCAATTCTGCTCATGGTCCGCATGTAGAATGAACAGAACGTCCAACGCATGAGCAAGAATGGGATTCGGTTTGTATTTGACCTCAGCAACCTTGAACATCATTGCAAGGAAATTCTCCGCATAACTGAGTTCGTTATCCAGATGAACGTATGGCATGCCGATGCTGTGACGATATGCAAACGCAGCAAGAGTCGGCACCTTACCAAGCAGTCGAAAGATCGTACGCTTTCGCTCCTCCGGATCCTCGATCTTCTTTGCATCCGGGTAGAATGTGGAAAGTGCAGCAACCGTGCTGACGAACATCCCCATCGGATGAGCATCGTAATGGAATCCATCCATGAATTTTTTGATGTTCTCGTGAACGAACGTGTGAGTGGTAACGTTCATCATCCACTCTTCTAGCTGGGTTTTGTTCGGTAACTCACCATGAATGATGAGGTATGCAACTTCAAGGTACGAGCAACGCTCGGCGAGTTGTTCAATGGGGTACCCCCGGTAGCGGAGAATTCCTATATCCCCGTCGATGAATGTGATCGTGCTTTTACATGATGCAGTATTCATAAACGCAGGATCGTATGTCATCAACCCGAAATCGTCGGGGAGTGCCTTGATTTGGCGGAGATCAATCGCTTTCACCGTTCCATTGTCAATGGGAATTTCATAGTGTTTTCCCGTTCGGTTGTCGGTGATGGTGAGAGTTTCCAGTTTCCCTATGGTTGGATTCACTGGGGGTGTTTTCGCGGCCTGTTGTTCCATGGCGATATTCCTTTCATTGTAGTATTAAGGATCGCACAAGAGGAATCTCGACCGAGATTCTGAACCTTCGAAAATGGTAGGAAAGAGAACCTGAGAGGAGGGCCTCTCATGCTGGAGATTATAGGATAGAACAGATATTGATCGAAAATAGAAAGAAACGAGAGAAGAAGCAAATACTACGGGGTTGTATTTGGGGTCTTAAGTACAAACTCGAAAACAGATCAAACATGTTGGAATTTTGCAGTAAAGTGACGCAATGTGGGAGCTTCCTCAATGATACGATAACCCTTCAGTTCTTTTCTGTGGTTAAATGTCTCAATCACGACTTCGATAACATAGTCGATGTGACTCTGGGTGTAGACCCTGCGGGGAATCGCAAGGCGCACAAGTTCCATGCGTGCAGGGATTAACATGCCGTTCTCATCGTATTTCCCAAACATGACACTTCCGATTTCTACGGAGCGTATTCCGCCCCGGCGATATAATTCCGCAACCAACGATTGCCCGGGATACTGTTCGACAGGAATGTGCGGCAGGAATTTCTTTGCGTTGAGATAGATTGCATGTCCGCCAGGCGGCTGAAGTATTGGCACTCCTGCCTCGGTCAGTCGTTCACCCAAATATTCAACCGAACGAATGCGATAGCGAAGATAATGCTCATCAAGCACTTCGTCCAATCCCTGTGCTATGGCTTCGAGGTCGCGCCCTGCCAGACCCCCATACGTGGTAAACCCTTCGGTCATGATCAATAGGTTGCGCGCCCTTGCCGTAAGTGCTTCATCGTTGAGGGCAAGGAATCCGCCCATGTTCACGATTCCATCTTTCTTCGCACTCATTGTCGCGCCATCCGCATACGAGAACATTTCCTGGACAATATCCTTGACGCGAACGTTTTCGTAGCCTTGTTCTCTCAACTTGATGAAATATGCATTCTCCGCAAACCTGCACGCATCGAGGAAGAATGGAATTGCGTACTTCTTGCAGACTTCCTTTGTCTCACGGATATTTTGCATTGATACCGGCTGACCACCGCCGGAGTTGTTTGTTACCGTGATCATGCAAAGAGGAACATGCTCCGGCCCGACGCGCCTGATAAATGCATCGAGTTCCGCTACATCCATGTTGCCCTTGAAATCGGCAATGAGGTCTGGATCCTTTCCTTCGGTAGTCGGAAGGTCGATTGCTTCCGCCCCGGTGAATTCAATGTTTGCTCTGGTTGTATCAAAGTGAGAATTGTTGGGAATGAATTTCCCCTTGCCACCGATGAGAGTAAACAGGATTTTCTCCGCGGCGCGCCCTTGATGTGTGGGAATAATATTTTTCAAGCCTGTAAGTTGCCGGACCTTGTGTTCAAACCGGAAGAAGCTTTTCGCCCCGGCATACGCCTCATCTCCCTGCATCATACCAGCCCATTGCATCGCGCTCATTGCAGAAGTGCCGCTGTCTGTCAGCAGATCAATGAGCACTTCTTCCGCTGGAAGGAGGAACATGTTATAATACGCCCGTTGGAGATACGCCTCGCGCTCCCGCTCACTTGTAAAATTGATCGGCTCTACCGATTTGATCTTGAATGGCTCAATGATTGTTTTCATAAACGAGATTCTTCTCCTGAGGATTGGACCTCACATTGACTGTATCAAAAGGACCGGATATTTTCACGACGGCGCGCCGAAGTGAGTTCTGTGATGATGATGGTACCAGAAACAGAAAGCCTGCCTGATGCCGGCAGGCTTTTCCAGATTTCTATAGCTTGGCGGTGTCAGCCAGTCATTCGAACGCCCGTAAAGATGGAAACAAGCGACCAGAGAATCCAGAGGGCGAATACCAGGACCAGTACTTTCGGCAAATCGCGCTGAAAAAGTTTCGAGAGGCCAACACTCGCCACAGATAAATTCCAGAACGTAAAAACGTTGATCTTTGAGAGTGCGACATGGAGCTTGTTCTCCATGTCAAAATTCTTGACGAAAATACCAAGGCTTGGCGTTGCGGTGATCGAATCCATAATAAACATCAACATGGTAGTCACAACTTGTTCAAGGGCAACGATGAAGAACGTCAACCCCACCACTTCGACCACTTTCATATACGGTGCACTTCCTTTCATCGCCGATTTGCCGATCAGCCAATAGAGAAGACTGAGAACAAAAAGCATGGCAAAACTTCCGAACGTAGCGCCGCCAATCTGAAAGAGGGTAAACCAGGTTGAGCCGGGCTTTGCAAATTTCTCGTACACTTGATCCGCGCTCTCCTGGGGCATCTTTCCTTCCTGCACGCTTTTGTCAAACCCTTTTTTGATGACCGCGCCCAACTGGTCTGCCAGCGACGCATTGTGCACTATGAGTTGCCCCATGATAATTGCGACAACAACGAAGAGAATCCAGGGCACAAGCCAGTTGCTGCTGGCCTTTCCGGTCAGCCGGACATTCTCAAACAGTTCTCCCGGCGAGGCAAAAATGTTCGTGAGTTTTTCTGCGAACGACATGGGTTGTACCGGTTCGGAGGTGGTAAGCTGTTCGTCCATTGTGGTGTCCTTTTTCCGTGGGTGCGAATCACTTGATCAAAGTACAGAAAAACAGCTTCAGAATCAACGAGCATGAGACGACAAATTTGTTGTGCCGTGGGTGTTGCGTATACGACAAAAATGTCGTATCATTACTGCGAGATCACGGATCGCCAAATAATACTATGGCTACTGTCATGACCCAGTTCGAACGTCTTCACACACTTTCCACTGTTGCATGCTGCGTTTGCGACCGTAGCCTCAGTTTACGGGAGCTGGATGAGTTCTACAGCACGACAGATGAACAATTCCATAGTGAAGCATACTGCTATGCATGCAAGGAGAATCATCTCGTGCTGTGCCGCGAATGTTCACGAAACTACACTGCCGGTGATATCTGTGGGGCGTGTAGCGCTTCACTGTATGCTCTGGCTGGTTAAGCGCGTTACGTTCGAAACTCAGGGATTACGTATCTGCAAAACTGTCCTAGAGAAAGTATCACCTGGAATGGATCGAGCAGCAAAGGAAGGCGTATCGCCAGCGGCGTATATCTCTACAAGCTCGAAGCGGTTTGTGAACCGAACGATTCTCATTACTTAAAAAACACTTACCTTCACGTAGCGACCTGGATTTTCCTTGAAATCCATAAGCAGTGAGTCAAGCGACATAATGCTATGGTCGAGATGTTTATAAAACTCATCTTCACGTGCAAGTCTGCCAATGCTGCTGTTTGGACTGTTGAATTGCGCAAAGAGCGAATCGGCACTGCGCATCACGGCACTCAAATTGTTGTAGAAAGTTTCGTCCACGATGAGCTTTCCGAGAGTGCCCTTGCCTCCTTTGAGTGACGCGGAGATATCAGAGAGATTTGTTATGAGCGACGAGGCGTGTTCCGACATCTCGCGGTCGTTGATGAGGCGACCGGCAAGGCCATCTCCCTTGGCGAGTTTGTTTGTCAAGACCTCCACATTGTTGGCAGTTTTCAACAGTTTGTCATTCAGCTCATTCGAGGTAATCAGTTTACCGATCGTTCCTTCACCTCTGTTGATCTTTGTAGAGATATCCTGAATCGTGTCCATCGTCTTTATGGCCGATGCCGTCAGCTCCTCAAAACCGGGTTCCGCTACTACCCCAAGAAACCCACCGTCCTGCAGCAGCTGCTCAGAGCGACCCAGCGTAATGTCGAGGTATTTATCCCCCAGAACTCCGAGCGCTTTGATAACTGCTTTGGAATCCTTTGTAATCAGATGGAAGTACTCATGGACCACGTCAAGCGTAACAACCACACCCGATGTATCGTTGCGGGTTATAAAATCCATGCTCTTCACAACACCGATCTTTTTCCCGGATATTGCCACCATATTTCCTTCCGACAGGCCCTTGATATCCGCAAGAAAGAGGTAGGCCGTATCATGACGCGAAAGAAGGCTTGTGTTTTTCCCAATCACAAGGCCTAACGCGCCCGCAATAATAATTCCGGCAACAAATAAAATTCCGGTCCGAAGGTTTCGCCACCCTATGCCGCCGGTAGCTGATGTATCGACGTTTGCCATAAAATCAGTCTATGAGCCGTGTCTCTCTTGAGTTAGAAATAAATTGTGGCTAATCCACTAGTTTTAATTCACCGCCGTCCATTCTATAGTTCTTCCGGATCAGCCAGGAACGACTTCACAAATGGGTGGTTGCACTTACGCATCTTCTCCGGTGTGTCTTGAAAAATCAGTTCTCCCTGGTACAAAACGAGGACATTGTCGGCAACAGCAAAGACATCGCTGATAATGTGCGTCACCACCACTGCGCCCAGCCTTTTCTCCTGTTTCAGTTGCTTAATAACATCAAGGATCTTTTTCGAGCTAACGGGATCGAGTCCCGCCGTTGGCTCGTCAAACAGAATCATTTCCGGTTCAAAAATCAACGCACGACCGATGGCAACGCGTTTTCGCATTCCGCCCGAAAGACTATCGGGTAACTGGTACGCGTGTGTTTCAAGCCCGGCAAATTTTAGTTGAGACTGAACTCGATGTGCAACTTCTTCTTCGGGCAAATCGAGATTCTCCCGAAGAAAGAACCCCATGTTTTCGCCCACGGACATCGAATCGAAGAGGGCATTCCCCTGAAACACGATCCCCATCTTCCTTCGGATGGGAAAGAGCTGTTCTTCTGAGAACCTGCTGATATCCACGCCATCAACAAAGACCTGTCCATACGTCGGCTGGATGAGTCCCACCATCAACTTGATGATTGTACTTTTGCCGGAACCCGACGGACCGAGAATTGCCGTAATGCTTCCATCGGGAATTTGCATTGAGATCCCTTTGAGAATCTCGCGCCCTGAAAAGGAGAGATGAACATCCTTGAATTCGATCATGCACGACTAAAAGTTCAAATTTTCGAGGACAAGCTTTGATATGTAAAAATTAGCCACAAGCACCAGCCCCGACGATACGACAATACCTTTGATCGTGGAGCGTCCCACACCGGCAGTCCCACCGGTTGCCGAAAACCCATTGAAGCAACTCACAAGCGTAATGATGATGGCAAACGCAAATGGCTTCAGGGCGCCAACAACAAAATCCTTCACGACGAGCAGATTCAATGCGGAATTCCAGTAAAAACCGGGATCGATGTGGTGATATATTTGAGCAACAACACCGCCGCCGACGAGTCCTACAAAGTCGCTTAACGCCGTAAGTGGAAAAAACATGACGAGTGCAGAAAAGAGCCGCGGCATTACGAGCCGTGCGATCGGGTCGGTGCCGAACGCGCGCAACGCATCGATCTGTTCAGAAATTTGCATTGCTCCAAGCTCAGAGCCATTGCGGGCACCAACCCGAGCAGAAAGCATCAAGCCCGTGACAATCGGTCCCATCTCGCGAATCACAGAGAGCGCTGTCGTTCGTCCCGTAAGAAGTTTCGCGCCAAAACCTTCAAGCTGGTTGCCGACCTCCACGGTGAGCAAACATCCAATCGCAAGAGAACTGACAACAACGATCGGAACCGACTCCGTGCCGCTGATATACATTTGTTCAAGGATTTCTGTCCAGTAGCGACGGGCAAACCTGAAACTTTTAATCGTGCGAAGAGAGAACCAGAAGAATTCCTGCATTGTCCGCACGAATTCCTTCATCCGTTGATTTATCTTCTCGGCGTAGTTACCCGTCCAATTCCAAAGTCTAAGAACGATCGTGAAGTCTCCCCAATGGTGAGAAAATGCTACCGTAAGATAATGAAAATACTCGAAAGTGAGTACTCTTGCCTTGCAAAAACCGACTCTGCGGCTTCACGGGCTCATAAATCATCAAACGGGTTGCTAGACAATAGGGAAGACCTCCTGGTTGTCCCCCTTTGAGCGGACGAACTGTGGTCGAAACCAAGACCTTCGAAACAGCATGCCCGACCCCTGACATCGGCTTATTTTCGACGTACAATTCTTGCAGGAACGGATCAGTGGCAATGGCAGAAACAGATAAACTGCGTGATGTGCTTGCCCACCATGTGAGAGAGGGTGAGCTGTATGAGCAAATGCCAAATAGCTGGGTGCGATGCTATGCATGCGGCCACCAGTGTAAGATCGCTCCAGGCCGTGATGGGATTTGCAAAGTTAGATACAACAAAGACGGCGTTCTTTTTGTCCCGTTCGGATACGTTGGTGGAATCCAGCTCGACCCGATAGAAAAGAAACCATTCTTTCACGCCTTACCCGGCGCCAACGCACTCAGTTTCGGAATGCTTGGATGCGACTATCACTGCGCGTACTGTCAGAATTGGATCACATCACAAGCGTTGCGCGACCCTGTTGCCGTGTCGCCTCCAACATTCGTTTCCGCAGAACAACTTGTCGGGCTGGCAATCGAACACAAAGCGCCAGTACTCACGAGTACTTATAATGAACCCCTCATCACGAGCGAGTGGGCTATTGAAATATTCAAGATTGCCCGCGCCTACGATATCAAATGCTCGTATGTTTCGAACGGCAACGGAACGCCTCAAGTGCTCGAGTACATCCATCCCTACGTGCAACTGTATAAAATCGATCTAAAAAGTTTTCGTCAGAAAAATTACCAGCAACTTGGCGGCAGGCTCGAGGCCGTGCTTGACACAATCAAAACAATCAAGCAAATGGGTATCTGGCTCGAGATCGTCACGCTCATCATCCCCGGATTCAATGATTCTAATGAAGAATTGAATGAGATTGCCGCCTTCATCGCCTCCGTTTCACCGGACATTCCCTGGCACGTGACGGCATTTCATCAAGACTATAAGATGACCGATCCTGATCCCACGCCTGTTAACACGTTACTCCGCGCTGTGGAGATCGGCTACAATGCGAGTCTTCACTATGTGTATGCGGGCAATTTGCCGGGAATGGTGGGAAAGCACGAGAACACATATTGCCCAACATGCCATGAGCTGCTCATCGAGCGTTTTGGGTTTATTGTCAGGAAGAATGCAATGAAGGACGGCGCATGCCCCAAATGCAGCACGAACATTCCCGGCGTCTGGAAGTAATATGCTGAACAGGTTATACACAAAAGCAAAAGGCGAGTCTCAGAACAAACTCGCCTTTGTTACTCACAACGGACAATTGCTTATTCGTTTGAATCTTCCTTGCTTTCCCTCTCCATCATCTTCGGTTTCACCTTCTTGTAACCTGATGGAATCTCGAATTCATTGTCAGGGGTGCTGCGTCTCTCGACTCTTGTCACTGTGGTGGTCATGTTTGCTCCAATCTCCATCTGAATCGGGAACCCGTCCACCTTCTGCATTGCATCGGCCATCCCTTTGCCGCGCATCGGCGACATGGACATCATACGGCGACTGAATTCCTGCCAGTCGCTCTTCATCTCATTGAAGCCCTTCACATCCTTCGTTGCCCAGATCGTCATACTCTCGTTACCGTCTGTGGTAACGACATACTTCGTACACGAAAAACCGTTGATGTTTTTATTTTCGTCCGTGCTGTTCACTTCGACCTTGGCGTCTTTATTCATACCGGACATTTTGTTGCCCATCATTTGTTCGACCATCTTTCGCTGTTCCTCTGGCATGTCCGCCAGTCTCTTCTGCATCTCGGCCATCTTGTCGTCCATCTGCGAGCCAGCTTTCTTCATCATACTTTCCATCTCTGCAAACGTCATTTCGGAGTAGGTTTTTTCACTTGGATCAATTGAGATGAACAGTTCCTTGTCCAGCCGGACGATAACCGCCTCACCGTCCTTGTTCGTTACGGATTTGATCTTCTTCGGCATGGCATAGGTCTGCGTTGTCCGTTCGCCCATTGGGCCCGTAACTTTCGATTCAATATACAGTCCCTGGCTGTACGCTGCAGCAGCTAAGCCAAGCATGATGCCAAGAGTGACTACGCGACGCGCTGCTCTGTGTTTCATGGTAGCTCCATAGTATGTAATGATGTGTGAATTATGAGACCGGTTCAAGCGGTCGGGCAATCATAATGCCTGTCTGTTTCTTCATTCCTAACAGATAATCAACAAGAGTCTTCTCGGTAATCTGAACCCTTCCGTTCGAGAGCGGAGCATGGAGATATTTCAACGCACCGTCGGCCTGAATTGCGATGCCTGTGTGGGCGATATCCAACCCCTCCACAGTGGTTGTGATTCCGATAATATCGCCACTTAGAATTTGTTGTTCAACTGCGGCCAGCTTTTCTTTAGGGATGAAGTACTGAGTGCGCCCGTTGATGTCCGCTTCAGTTGTTTCAACCCGTTTAAGAAACCCGTTATCCTTGAGCTGTCGGTACGCCGAGCGGTGGGTTGACATGAAATTGATTTTCTTGCCCAACTCGATACCACCGATTTCCTCTGCCATGTTACGAACAATGTGTTTCCGATCGTTGTCATACAGCCAATCTGAAAAATAGTGCAAGCGACTCGGGTAGCCGTTTATTTCACCGGACCTGTATCTGATCAACTGCAACTGTCGTTTGTACTCATGGAACGTTGTCTTCTTCATCTTGATGCAGCGTGAAAGTGCAAGTGTGTTCTCTAGAAACGTAACGCAGTCAAGTCCCCGAAGATTGATAACAAGGTCTTCCTCGCCGGGTTGTTCGAGTGTGTTGGCAGCGTACGGAGTGCCGACGAAAGACGTGCCTATGGCAATCATCACTTCGTTGATTGGGCGGGTTACCAACGAGCGATCTGCCGCAAGCGTGAATTTGCTCCGACACATTTCCTCGTCGATTGATTTGTGGGGTTGTGACAAACTGTCCGCTTGCACCCGCGAAAAGGAATCCCGCAGCACAAGCGTTGAGCCACCAAACATTACAAGAGAGCGGATGAAATCGCGGCGTGAAGGATGATACATGGGATTCTCAGAACGGCGCGTCATCAGTACCGGGTTGGAGAAGTTCGCGCGGAGCGGGAATGCCGCTTTCAAAACCGGCCGGTGCAAGGTTTTCAAAACGGGCATAGCGATGGACGAATGCTAATTTCACATCGCCGGTAGGGCCGTTACGCTGCTTGCCGACTATAATATCCGCTCTTCCTTGAGCTTCACGACCTGAGTCTGAATTCGGATCCTCATACATCTCTGGTCGATGGACGAACGCCACAACATCGGCATCCTGTTCTATTGCACCGGACTCACGAAGATCGGAAAGAATCGGGCGCTTATCTGTCCGGCTTTCAACTGCGCGGCTTAATTGCGAGAGGGCAATCACCGGTGTATTGATTTCCTTTGCCAGAGCCTTGAGTGAGCGCGAGATGGCGGAAATTTCCTTCTCTCGACTTTCCGAGCCTCTCGGTCCTTGCATGAGCTGGAGATAGTCCACAACAAGAAGTCCGACATTTTTCTCGGCTTTCAATCGGCGCGCCTTGGCACGCAATTCAAGAATTCCCAGACTTGCTGTATCATCGATAAAAATGTTTGAATTCGTCAACCGACCCGCCGCTATGCTCAAACGTTTCCAGTCATCTTCGGGCAACCGACCCGTCCTGACTGCATGAGCATCCACCTTTGCTTCTGCACAAAGAAGCCGCATCACCAGTTGCTGGGTGGACATTTCGAGTGAAAATATTCCAACGGGCGTTGGCTTTTCAGAATGCATGGCCGCGTTTCTCGCAAGCGAAAGGGCAAAAGCCGTCTTCCCGGCACTTGGCCGGCCGGCTATAACAATCAGATCGGAGGATTGCCAGCCCCCCGTCAGTGAGTCCATGTCGCGAAAGCCAGTGGGAACCCCGGTTACGCCGCTGTGTTTTCCGTGGATGGATTCTAACATCTCAATTGTATCATGCACCGCTTTGTGCATGGAGACAAAAGACCGTTTGAGACGTTTCTCGGAAATCTGGAAAATCGCTTGCTCGGCCTGGTCAAGCAGGTCAAACGCATCTTCTGTCGGACTGAATGCACGACTGGCAACAATTGAAGTTGCGGTAATCAGATTTCGCAGCAGCGATTTCTCGAGCACTATTCGAGCATGATACTCCACGTTGGCAGCGGACGTGACGTTCATTGTCAGTTCCACGAGATACGCCTCACCACCAATCGTTTCAAGATGTCCTCGGCGGCGGAGCTCTTCTGCAAGAGTAATCGTATCTACTGGCTCACTTCGCTCGAACATCACCGTGATCGCCTGGAAGATCTTCCTATGGTACTCCGCGTGGAATGCGTCTTCATCCACGATTTCGATCACCTTGGCAATCGCTTCCTTTTCCAGCAGCATCGCGCCGATAACCTGCGCTTCAATATCCACGGCCTGCGGAGGAACGCGTCCTTCGCCGTGTGGTCGTTCAACCGCCAGATCGATACCTCTTCGCATCACCGCTTCTGCCATACAAAAACCTACTTCTGAATGAGTTCGTTATGAAGTTTCATGACTGCTTGAACATCCTCCCAGGCAGGCCGCTTCCAGTTGGGGTTGCGGAGAAGAGCCGCCGGATGATACGTTACCATCAACGGAGCCCCTTCGTATTCCATGACGCGCCCCCGCAGCTTCGACAGACTTTCTGTAGTTTTCAGGAGATTTTCTGCTGCGGTAAGACCAAGACACAAAATTACTTTGGGTTTGATTAAGGCAACTTGTTTCCTCAAATACGGAATGCACTGTTCCACTTCTTCGGGTTGAGGCTTGCGGTTTCCCGGTGGGCGGCATTTCAGAATGTTGCAAATGTATACGTCTTCCCGCTTCAGTTTGATCGCTTCGAGGATCTTGTTGAGCAGTTGCCCGGCCCTGCCCACAAATGGTTCTCCCTGGGCATCTTCGTCCGCACCCGGCGCCTCGCCAACCAACATCAGCGTTGCTTTTGGATTTCCTACACCAAACACGAACTTTGTTCGTGTATAACCCAGACCGCATTTGACACAATTGCATATCTGCGCATCCAAATCATTCACTGTCTCTGCGCTACCCCACGCCTCGCTGGTGATGGGGGATTTAGGGGGTTGCGGAAGCTGAAATAGTGTTGGCTCTTCCGCCACAAATTGTTTCTTAGGGGACACTCCGTCTTCCTCGTATGTTTTGCTGTATTCTATAAGTAGCGTGTTACCAACAAGCCGCTGTTCCTGCCGGAGAAATTCCTGAATATCTGAGAGCAGGGTAACCAACGACTCGCCGTCGTTTGCGCTCATAATGGTTTTTGAATGGTGAGAAACAGGGCCGCGTGTTTTATTGCAACAGCGGTGCAACTCTATTTAAGATTTCGTTCGCTACATCGAACTTTGACATTCTCGGTAATTGGTTGGCTTTCCCGTCCTGCGTAATCACCGTGACTACGTTGGTGTCAGTACCAAATCCAGCACCATCGTCGTTGGGATTGTTCAGCACGATGGCATCGAGATTTTTCGAGGCAAGTTTGAGTTTTGCGTTAGCAAGTCCGTCGTTTGTTTCAAGCGCGAATCCGACAATAATCTGGCGTGTCTTCAGCTCGCCGAGCTTCTTCAGGATATCCGGATTTTTTTTTAGAAGAAGGGTGCGGTGGTCGCTTGTATCCCGTTTAATTTTTTCCGTTGATGTCTCGGCCGGTGCAAAATCCGCAACCGCGGCAGACATGACGACAATATCGGCCGACGGGAATTCTTTTTCTACTGCTTCTTTCATTTCGTTTGTAGTCTCAACATCGATACGTTTTGTATTGCGGGGTGTTCTCAGTTGCACGGGGCCACTCACAAGCGTAACCTCAGCACCGCGAAGTGCGGCAGCATTCGCAACAGCAAATCCCATCTTCCCAGAAGAACGATTTCCAAGATAGCGCACTGGATCTATGGGTTCTTGTGTAGGGCCAGCAGTCACCAATACCTTCTTGCCCTTTAAATCCTGGTGGACTTTTTCCAGAAGGTCGTCTGTGTACGCAATCAATCGTTCAATCTCTGGAAGCCTTCCCGGTCCGGAAAGCCCGCTTGCCAATTCTCCTTCATCCGGATCAATAACAAAGCAGCCGGATTGTTTCAAACAATCGATGTTGTGTTGGGTCGTTTCGTTACGATACATGTCAACATCCATCGCAGGGGCGACCACCAAAGGACATCGTAGTGCGAGCACAAGCGTTGACAGGAAATTGTCAGCGAGACCGTGAACGATCTTCGCCATCGTATTTGCCGTGGCCGGAGCAATGAGCATGACATCACCCCAAAGTGCGAGGTCAATGTGCTTCGTCCATTGTTCCGTTGACTGGTCGGTTACCGGGGGAAACATTTCTGTGATCACCGGATGTTTCGAAAGGGTGGAGAGCGTGAGTGGTGTAACGAACTGTGTCGCCGCGCGTGTCATGACAACCTGGACGTCTGCGCCTGCTTTCACAAATTCACGAACCAGCCAGGCGCTCTTATACGCTGCAATGCCACCAGTGACCCCCAGCAGTATGTGTTTTCCTTTCAGCATGTCCCTTATTCTTCGTCCTCGTCCTTTGGTATTGGAGCCACTTCCTTCTCCTTATATCGCCACGACAGTTTTTCGCCCAGGAGTTCGTCAAGAGCAACGTCCGTGGGCTTGGGGCGTTTCTCGAATTCAAGACTTACCTTTAGTTGATCAGGGTTGACATCATTCTCCTCGGTCTCCGACTCCGTCCTTGGCGCAAACATTTCAACTCTCTGGTTGAATTCAATCTTTATTTCATCGTTGATCTGGCGGGCTCGTTTCGACATTGCCACGATTGCCTCGTGAATGTTCTTGGCCTTTGCGCTCAGTTCCTCAATGTTAACGGGTTTAATCGACATGATTTTTTTCTCCACTGTTACGTGTGTATGTGTGCATGAACTATTCTCTGTACTTCTTCGATTGCTCTGGACAGCTCATCGTTCACAATCTGATGGTCAAACTGCATTCCCTTCTCAAGTTCCATCGGTACCCGTTCGAGTCGCCGCGCAATGGTTGATGGATCTTCCGTCCGCCTGCCCTTCAATCGTTGTTGCAGGGCCTCCATGCTGGGTGGCAGGAGAAAAATTAAGAGAGTGTCGGGATACTGTCTCCTAATGGAAAGAGCGCCATTGACATCTACATCGAACAAGAGGTTTTTGCCGCTTTGCAAAGCACGGTCAACTTCACGCTTCATTGTTCCGTAATAATGCCCGTACACTTGCTCCCACTCAACAAATTCTCCGGCATCTATTTTCTTCTTAAACTCTTCTGCGGTAAGAAAGAAATAATCTCTTCCCTCAACTTCGCCTGACCGCTTACTCCGTGTCGTTGCGGAAACCGAGAAGCTTAACGAGGGATTCCGGGTGAGTATCTCGCGCGCAATTGTTGTCTTCCCGGAACCGCTCGGTGCAGCGATTGCAACCAATTTTCCGGAAGACATGTTTATTCAATATTCTGCAGTTGCTCTCGTATTCTCTCCAGCTCTTCCTTCACATTCACAACGAGGTGAGCAATCTCTGATGCACTCGATTTTGAACCGATGGTGTTAGCCTCACGATTCATCTCTTGGATAAGAAAATTCAGCTTGCGTCCTGCGGATTCTTCGTTATCCAACGCTGCAAGAAAAAACTTGTTGTGACTCCGGAATCGCACACATTCTTCCGTAACGTCCAGCCGGTCTGCAAGCAGTGTCAGCTCAAGCTCCAGCCTTCCTTCGTCGATCGTCTCTTTCTCCATTAACTGCTGTACTCGTTCCCGAAGGCGGAGCCGTTCACTTGGGACTTGTTGCTGTGAAAGTATTTCGATTTTTTGGATGCTCTGTTCCAAAATTCCGACACGCTGTTGAAAATCCTTTCGTAGTTCCCCACCTTCGTTTCTGCGCATCTGAACAAGTTCATCAAGAGCATCGTCTAACGACTTTTGCAGGATCTGCCATTCTTCTTCATCGGTACTCTCCAATTCCTGCGATTCAATCACTTCAGAAAACCGAAGCAGGTGATCTAACTTGACGGTTTCCTTCAGTTTGACGGTTTTTCTTAATTCGTTAAGTAACTTAAGATAGGCCTTGGCTGCAGACCCATTGACCCGTAACGACAGGTTTTCGTTGCTCTCCCGCTCCACCGCAACAACAACATTGATCTTACCCCTTGAGACCTTTCGGCGGATAAGTTCTTTGATTTCATTTTCACGTAAAGAAAGAGAGCGGGGCAGGCGGGTTGCAACTTCAAGAAACCGGCTGTTGACACTGCGTAACTCCACAGCGACTGTAATCCCCTTCGCACTCGCCTCTCCCCTCCCGTAGCCGGTCATGCTGGCGATCATTATTCCTCTTAACTACACATAGTTTGGGGTTAAAAAGTACAAAAAACCGCTTGCAGTTGCAATTGAAACTTTCGAACACATTTCTCACAGTAAAATCAACAACTTATCCACATCGAAGTGCTGTTTCATTGTCAAAAAGTCCATTTTTCAATATATTGTTGATAACAACGTGCTAACTAATTACTACACATTACGCTATATAGCTTCAAACCTCGATTCTAAACTGCGCGGGCTCGAAATTGGCGCGGTATTTTCGCAGGAGAAGAAGCAGCTCGTACTTACTTTTGAGCACTCAAGCCTCACCCTTATCCTTGATTGTGGCTCCCAGACAAATACTCTTTACCTTCATCCGGGGTTTGCACGGGCAAAAAGTAATTCTGCCAATATCCTTCTTAAGTGTTGGGGAAAAAATATCCGATCCATCTTTGTGCAGCCCGCCGATAGAGTGGTAACCTTTGAATGCTCATCGGGGTTGTTCCTGCAAGCACAGATGTTTGGAACGAAGGCAAATGTTCTACTGGTTGATTCGGCAAATACTATCGTTGACTCATTCAAGGATTCCAAGACTCTATGCGGTACACGATATGAACCACGTCGTGGTGAACTGATTTATGATGTTGACTTACTGGAACAAGCACTACGGTCAGATACGACACGAGCTGTCGGTTCGATCGTTAAGAATCTTTTCCCCACGCTCGGATCAACCCTTGTACAAGAGGTGCTTCATCGCTCAGATATTGCTGCTACGACACGCGCTGGCGACCTGGATGGCAGCAACTTCAACCAAATAACAAGCTCAATGAGTACAATTTTTGCGGAACTTGCCACTCCGTCTCCACGAATCTATGTCCGTCAGGAAGGTTCAGGGGGGTTACCGGTAACCTTCTCGTTGATCAAGCTCCAGCGCCTTGCGGATCTTATCGAAAAACCGTTCCACGATGTTCACGAAGCAATTCGTTATTTTGTTTCAAGGGAACGAACAACAAATGCTTTTGAAGAGAAAAGGGGGGGGCTGCTTGCCACGCTCACACAACAACTGGAAAAAGCACAACGTACGATCACCGCACTGGAGACCGATGCACTGGAACATTCGCGTGCCGATCAGTACGAGTACTTTGGGAAACTTCTTTTGGCACAAGACGTGAAAATCGCAAAGGGCTCCCGTGTTGTCCATCTTACCGAAGAAAACATCCCCATACAACTCGAACCTCAGTTCAGCCCTGTTCAGAACGCACAGAGGTATTTTGAAAAAGCGAAAAAGACCCGTATTGCACGACGGGAATCCTCTGACCGTTTGATCGGTTTGAGGAAACGGGCAACCGTTGCAAACCAATTGTTGGCGACTCTCGAACTTGTCAAGACAAAAGAAGGGCTCAAAACATTCGTGAGAGAGAATAAAGATGATCTGCAACTTTTCCGGCTTGGTATAGCCAGCAAAAAACAGGATCAATTGCCGTTTCGTTTATTCACTGTTGATGGAGGGTTTGAGGTCTGGGCGGGAAAAAGCAGTGCGAACAATGATCTCCTCACCATGAAGCATGCAAAACCGAATGACCTTTGGTTTCATGTACGGGGGGCGGGCGGCTCACATGTTGTATTGAAAGTACAGACCGGCAAGGGTGAACCGGGTAAGCGGGCAAGAGAACAAGCTGCAGGCATAGCCGCCTACTACAGCAAAATGAAGAATGCAAAAATGGTGCCCGTTGCAATGACTGAACGCAAATATGTTCGGAAGCCGAAAGGCGCTCCGCCAGGAACGGTTACAATAGAACGAGAGAAGGTGATCTTTGCCGAACCTGCCTTGCCCAAAACGTAGAATTGCATTATGAGATTCGCAGTAATAGGTGCCGGCGGTGTTGGGGGGTTCTTCGGGAGTAAGCTTTGGAAGAATGGTGAGGATGTGTGTTTTGTTGCGCGCGGTGAGCATCTTAACGCAATGAAGCGTAGCGGGCTGCGAGTGAATTCTACTGAGGGGGCATTTGTTGTTCCGTCGAACAGGGTCACTGAAACGGTCTCCGAGATCGGCCCTGTAGATGTCATTCTATTCTGCGTGAAATCCTATGATACTGAAGCCGCGGCCGGGAAACTTGAACCCTTACTGAAAGATGGCACGATCATCATCAGTCTTCAGAATGGCGTTGAGAATGAAGAGACAATCCGGCAACATATCACCACCGGAACAGTGTTCGGTGGCGTAGCAAACATTTATTCCACAATAACGGCGCCGGGAGAAATTACAGAAACGGGCGGACCGAAGACGCTGTTGTTCGGACCCCTCCAAGGAATAGGTTCTCACTCGACTCAGGGGGTTCGCGCAAAAGAGATTCTGCGCGTCCTGTTGAACGCGGGCATCCGCGCGGAACTGTCACCAAACATAGTTTCTGATATATGGAAGAAGTTTGTTTTTATTACCGCCGTTGGCGGTCTTACTGCGCTGACTCGCCTGACGCTCGGAGAAATTCTTGCAGTAAAGGAAACCTCCGCGCTGATGAGGGACGCAATGAAAGAAACAGAAGCTATTGCAAAGACGATGCCTGTGACAATTGAGCCTGGTCTTATTGATTCCCTGCTGGAGAAGCTAAGGAACTTAGATGCCAACTCACGTTCATCTCTGTACCACGATCTCACACACCACAAACCACTTGAGATCGATGCGCTCTCCGGTACAGTAGTCAAGCTCGGAAAACAACTGGGCATCCCTACCCCGGTTCATAGTGTGATCTTTTCAGCTCTTCTGCCCTACCATATCAAACATCAAAGGACACAATGAAGACAAGGAAACTTCCCTCCCAAATGTCGCTTGCAACAAGAGCAATACACGGAAAAAAGCTCTATGCATATCAGGGCCCCGTCGCCACACCGATCACGCAAACGTCAACGTACCGGTTTGCTGATTCAAACGATGCGATCCGATACGCGAACGGCGATTCCGATGTGTACGTTTACACCCGTTATCACAATCCTACGGTGAAAGAGGCTCAAGAGCGCCTCGCGCTGATGATGAACGCGGAAAAGGCTCTTCTTTTCTCATCGGGTATGGCAGCCATTACTTCCGCAATACTCTCCGTTGTAAAATCCGGGGATGAGATCATCAGCACACCGGCTTTGTACGGCGGAACATACAGATTCTTCAGAGATATCTTGCCGAACCTTGACATCCACGTCCACCACATAGATGCCGGGGCGATCAATACACTGCCGCGTATCGCCACACGCAATACAAAGCTTGTCTATTTTGAGACACCAACAAATCCCACGCTGGGCATTGTGGATATAAAAGCAGTTGTCGCGGCAACACGCAAAGCTCAAAAACAAACCGGCAGCAGGATAGTTACAATGATCGATAATACTTTTGCTACTGTGTGTAATCAGGATCCATTTCTCCTTGGAGTCGATGTCATCGTGGAAAGCGGCACCAAATACCTTGGCGGACACAGCGATATCATGGCGGGCGTTGTCGCGGGAACAGCCAAGTTCATCAAAAATGTGCACACTCAATTGAAGTATTACGGCGGCTGCGCCGATCCGTTTGCAGCATACTTGATGTTGAGAAGTCTCAAAACGTTCGAGCTGCGCGTGCAACGACAAAATGAGAACGCGCTTGCCCTGGCAGAGTTTCTAGAACGACAGAAAAATGTTATACGTGTTCTCTATCCCGGTCTTCCTTCACACCCACAACACTCCATTGCAAAAAAACAGATGTCTGGTGGATATGGTGGAATGGTGACAATTGAAGTGCGTGGCGGTGCAAAGGGCGCGGTAAGCGTGTGCGATGCACTGAAAGTTGCAGTAAACGCTATGTCACTCGGTAGCGTCGAAACTCTTGTTAGCATTCCTGTCTACTCATCTCACATCGGCATGACTGATCATGAGCTTGAGAACCACGGCGTTACGCCGGGAATGATTCGAATTTCAGTTGGCATTGAGGGCGCTGAAGATCTGAAAAAGGATTTTGCCGTGGCGCTGAAACGATTGTAAGATAAACCGACCGATTCTCTAGTGCTTGGCCGAATTCAGGCATTTACTCCCAAGGGTGGTACCGTCCTAATTTCTGAATTAGGGCAGTACCCCCAACGGTCATTTCCTTGATTTTCATACCGTTTTTGGTTACCATATCGCACCTTAAAGCCTCAATATCCTATCTGCAAACAATTACGGAGTCTAAGTGGTTATGTATCCGCGTCTGAAAATCATTGGCCATACTATGGCCGCCAACATTGTCTTTGCAATCATCGTTGTCTGTTCAGGGTGCTCTCCCAAGCAAAGTGACATTATTGTAGCAAAGGTCGGTGATAACCCGATCACGCTTGCCGACTATGAAAACTTGTACGAGAAAAGCAGTGGCAGCCGCGAACAGGCACAAGCCGCTACGCCGGAGGAACGGGAGAAATTTCTCGGTCTTATGACCAATTTCCGACTCAAGCTTGCCGATGCATACCGGCAAGGACTTGATAAAAGACCGGAGATTCATTCTGAAATAAATCAATACAAAGGAAGCCTCGCCCAATCATTCTTGACTGATCGTGAAGTAACGAGTCCCGGCGTCAAGAAGATGTATGATCGAAGGAAGGACGAGATTCGTGCCAACCATATACTTCTCAACATCCCCGCCTCCACCAAGGCCGAAGATACGTTAGCTGTATACCAAAAGGCTAAAGAAATCATATCAAAACTAAAGGCGGGTGCTGACTTTGCAACTCTCGCCATCGAGAATTCCAAAGACCCCTCGGTAAAACAGAACAAGGGTGACCTGTACTATTTTACGGGTGGACAAATGGTTCCTGCCTTTGAAGATGCAGCCGTCGGGTTGAAGCCGGGGGAAATTTCGCCATCCCCAATACGGACTCAATATGGCCTTCATGTTTTGAAAATCGTAGACCGAAAACCAGCCCCGGGAGAAGTCCGGTGCAGCCACATTATGATCAGATTTGAAAAACAGGACCCGACGCCAGACGATACTGCTGCCGCTTATGCCAAGATCAAGGTAATTCAGGACAGCATTGCAATGGGAGTCGATTTTGCTGAACTCGCGATGCGCAACTCGGGCGACCCGGGTTCTGCTTCAAAAGGCGGGGATCTTGATTGGTTCACTCGCCGCCGCTGGATACAATCGTTCGATGAGGTTGCTCTCGGCATGAAGCCCGGCCAGGTTTCCGGAATTGTACGCACCATTTACGGTTATCATCTCATCAAATGCACCGATGCCCGCCCACCCAAAACGTTTGAAGAATCCAAGAAGGATCTACTCCAGTTATACCAACAGGTACGCTTTCAAGACGACTACAAACAGTTCCTGGATAACCTGAAACAAGAGGTGCATTTTTCATCGAATGGGGCGGTCGCTTCACAGTTCTATACGGCTTTCGACTCCAGCAAATCAACAAAGGACAGCCTCTGGGCAGCGGGCATCAAGCCGGAGCTTGGCGGGTCTGCAATCATAATGTTCGGAAATCGTCGGGTAATAGTCGATAGCGTTGTGGCAATCATCAAGAGCAGGCCAGACATGGCGAACACTCCCCTGCGGGCAGCCTCTCTTGCTTCCGTGCTCGACAAAATTGCTGAGCAGCTCGTCTTCGCCACAAAGTCAGAAACCATGGAACAAGACTACCCTGAGTTCAGAGCCATTATGAAGGAATACACTGAGGGTATTCTTCTCTATCAGATCGAGCAAGAGCAGGTTTGGAATAAGATAGCTGTAACCGACTCCGGCTTGCACCGTTATTTTGATTCGCATAGAGACAAGTTCATGTTCCCGGATCGGGTTGACTTCAGTTCAATCCGCATGATAAGTGATTCCGTAGCTCAGTCGATTCACTCTCAACTGAAAAACGGAACAACGATGCGACAGATCGTGGTTGCAGATTCCGTACGAATGGCCGCTCCGTCAAGCTTCCAGACTCTTTTTGCAAAGGGCTCTTCAACGATCACACAACAATCAATAAAGGTTCTGGCAACCGCTGCTGCGGAATTGAAGAAGGACCCTTCTCTGCGTCTTCAACTTGCGGCTCACCCCGATACGACGGGCAACAAACAACGGAACAGCTCGCTGGCAACAAAGCGTCTTGATGCCCTGAAAGCGCATCTTACGAAGAAGCTGGGCATTGCTGAGGGCAGGATTACGCTTGTTCCCCGGGCTCCCACCAAGGCAACTTCGGCAGATGAAAAAACAAAGATGAACGGCCTGGTGGACATCACGGTAATTGGGCGTAAGGGAAAAATAATTGGCGGCCTTGAGAACGCCTTGCTGTCCGTGACTACCGATGAACGGACAGAAATGGCGGACTCGCTTACGGTTGGGGGTTATTCGCGACCATTTGAATATGAAAATTCTTTCTGTATCGTCAAGCTGAACAAGAAAGACCCATTGCGCATGAAGTCCTTTGAAGAGACTGGCACCGAAGTTTCAAGCGCATTCCAGGAGTACGAATCCAAGAGACTTGAACAAGAGTGGCTGGACGGTCTTAAAAAACAATACCCCGTTATGGAATATAAGGGGGCTTTAAAGAACGCGTTTGTTTCTTCCAAATAAAAGGGGGCGCCAGACAGCGGGATTGCTCGTGTGTGTGCTGGTGACGCTGACTTCCGGCACATGTACCAAGCAGGAGAACCAAAAGCTTTATGTCGCCCGTGTCGACCAGGCATTGCTCACACAAGAAGAACTCTCGGCTTCACATGACTCCGTCGGCGATATCTCACACCAAAATCGTGAGTATATCAACAACTGGATCACCGACGAATTGTTGTATCAGGAAGCCGTCAAGCGAGGATTGTCAGATTCGGATGAACTGCATCGGAAACTTGAGGCGATACGAAAGCACCTTGCCATTGATGCGTTGTTACAAAAAGAACTGTACGGCGCTGATACATCTTTCGTGAATGAGGATGCCATTGTGAGCCTGTACAATGCCGGTGGTCGGGCCTTTTTTCTTAAAGAAGATGTTCTGAACCTCAGCTATGCCCTTTTCAGTGAGCGCGACGCAGCAAATTCATTCCGATCAAAAATACTTGAGGGTGCGTCATGGGAGACTGCCCTTGTCCAGTTTCAACACGATTCCCTTCTGGCGCAGCAGCTTCTCCAGGTGGCCAGTCGTCAGTATTTTACTGAACCCCTCCTCTATCCGGCGGAACTCTGGAAGCTAGCCCGCACGTTACAAGTAAACGAGGTATCGTTCGTACTCAAGACCGACACCGGCTATTTTGTCCTGTTACTGCACGGCCTAAAAAAACAGGGTGAAATGCCGGATCTCAATTATATCAAGAACGAGTTGCGTGATCGGGTTATGATCGACCAACGAAGATTGGCATACGAAAAACTGCTAGCAAATCTCCGGGCTCATCACTCTGTAGAAGTCCGTATCGATCTTTCTGATACAAGCGCTTCGGTAAAGGAATAGCGATGAAATATGCCTGCAAGAAGAGCGTGTTGGCGATAGTTGCGCTCAGTTTCCTTACGATCGCAGTTGCACCGGCACAGATATTAGACCGTGTCGTCGCGGTTGTTGGTGATGACCTTATTCTTGAATCGGAGTTGAATGCACAAGTTCAGTTCTTCGTCCTTAATAACAAAGTCGATCCCAATACTCCGGGACTGAAAGAGCAAACCTTGCAATCGATGATCAATGAAAAACTCATCGTTGCCAAGGCTGTTGAAGACAGTATCACGGTGACCGATGAAGAAGTACAGGAGCAGCTCGAAGCTGTAATCAAACAGCGCGTCCAGCAGGTTGGATCGGAATCGCGTCTGGAAGAACTCTACGGCATGCCCTTGGCACGGATTAAGCGAGAGTTCCGGCAAGAGATGAGAAACAACCTTCTTGCGCAAAGGATTCAGCAGTTGCGGTTCGGCAATGCGCAAATCGGTCGGCTCGAAGTAGAACAATTTTACCAAACGTACAAAGATAGTGTCGGCAATGTCCCCGAGGAAGTTGAGCTGGCGCATATTCTCTTCAAGCCAAAGTTCGATCAAAATGCGAGGGAGGCCGCTCGCGCAAAACTACAGTCGCTGCTGGACAGCATCAAGGCTGGTGTGGACTTCGGCGAATTGGCAAAACAACACTCGGAAGACCCCGGCTCTGCCAAGCAGGGGGGTGATCTTGGACTCGTACGGCGAGGGCAGTTCGTAAAGGAATTTGAAACGGCGGTGTTTGCCCTCTCTGATGGGCAGGTATCTGGCATGGTAGAAACGGACTTCGGTCTTCACATTATTCAGCTCATCGAGCGCCGCGGAGATGCCGTGCATCCGCGTCACATTCTTGTTCGAATCGAACGCACCAAGGCAAGCGATGATTCGGTAATCGCATTCCTTTCTTCATTGCGAGCACGTGTACTCGCCGGTGAGAGCTTTACAGAGCTTGCAAAGAAGTATTCCGAGGACCCGGAGTCCGCTCCTGTTGGCGGCAACCTTGGAACTCTGGAGCTTGAGCAGCTCGATAAAGATTGGTACCCTACTGTTTCACCACTGAAGACTACGGAGATCAGCGAGCCTGTGCGTCTTACTGTGGGAAATACCTATGGCTACCATGTTATCTTGATGAAAAAACGTATACCCGCCCACCCGGTTTCGCTTGAGCAAGATTATCAACGCATTGAAACAATTGCGCTCAACTACAAACGGAGCAGGGAATACGCGGCGTGGCTGCAAGAGTTGAAAAGTAAGATTTATTGGCAATCTCGGCTGTAAACAGAGTTTGCAATTCACGTGTACCATTGAGATGGAGATCAGAAACGTTGGGAAAACCCACAATCGTAGAAAAGCTTGGTGATGTTGATGCGGCTCAGCAGTTACAGGAATCGTATGACTCCCTGCGCAAAGAAATCGCAAAGGTCATCGTGGGGCAGGATACGATTGTTGAACAATTACTGATCGCACTGCTTGCGCGGGGACACTGCCTGCTTGTCGGTGTGCCGGGACTCGCGAAGACACTGTTGATACGGACACTGGCGCAGGTGCTTGATCTCAAGTTCAATCGGATACAATTTACTCCGGATCTTATGCCGAGCGACATTACCGGAACAGAGATTATCGAAGAAAACACTTCGACCGGAACAAAGTCATTTAAGTTCATCCAGGGACCGGTCTTTGCAAACATCGTTTTGGCTGATGAGATTAACAGGACGCCACCGAAGACACAGGCCGCCCTGCTGGAGGCGATGCAGGAGCATCGCGTGACTGCTGCAGGACAAACGTACACGCTGCAGGAGCCGTTTTTCGTATTGGCAACACAGAATCCTATTGAGCAGGAAGGAACCTATCCGCTTCCGGAAGCCCAATTGGACCGTTTCATGTTCAATCTCTGGCTTGACTATCCACAGTTCAGCGAGGAAGTACAGATCGTCAAGTCGACTACAAGCCAGCATACTCCATCGGTGGGCCATGTACTTACCGGCGATCAGATCATCTCATACCAAAATCTTGTACGCCGTGTTCCCGTGGCTGACAATGTCATCGAATTTGCGGTACGTCTTGCAACACGCTCGCGACCAAGAGCCGAACAGTCCCCCCAGTTCATTAAAGACTGGTTAAGTTGGGGAGCGGGACCTCGTGCTTCACAATACTTGATTCTTGGCGCCAAGACGCGCGCCATTCTTGCGGGACGCCATACACCCGACATTGAAGACGTGCAGCACATGGCAGGCCCGGTCTTGAGACATAGAATCGTTCCAAATTTCAACGCTGAGGCTGATGGCGTTTCGACAATCGATATTGTCGCACGGTTGGTGAAGGAGACAACGTAGGATTTCCGGTTTGAAGGTGTAAGGTCATTTTTCGCCTACTCCCGACGATCTGAAATCCGCATACATATTCATGCCAAGTATTCAGCTCGGTTTCAATACTTCGACCGCTGTTATCATCATCCTTCTTATCGTTGCTTCCGCGACCGCCGCGTTGTTTTATCGATACACCCTTCCTCCCATTCCACGCGGGAAAAGAATTCTTCTGACAATCCTACGCGCCGCTGCCTTATCGCTTGTGCTTATACTTCTGTTTGAGCCACTTCTGCACCTTGTCGTTTCTTCTGTGCAGCGTCCAACCCTTGCGGTACTCGTTGATAACAGCAAGAGCATGCAAATCAAAGACAAAGTGGGTGACCGGGCGGAACAGTTGACGTCTCTCATTGGCAGCGAGGCGTTGCAAGCGATCGCTCGGACTGGAGCGCTGCGCTACTATACTTTCGGCATTAAACCGAAGCATGTAGATATTCTTACCAAGGACTCTCTCTCGTTGTCTGAAGATGCAACTGACATTTCCGCTGCACTGCTTGCGCTCGCCGAGGAAAAAGGGGGACAAAACATCACCGCCGCGCTATTGCTCACGGATGGGAGCTACAACCTCGGACAAAACCCTGTCTACGAGGCTGAACTGCTTGGCCTGCCTCTCTACACCGTTGGCATCGGCGATTCGTCAGAGCAGAAAGATATTCTTGTTACGAAGGTGTCTACCAACGATCTTGTGTTTAGTGAAAGCGAAGTGCCCGTCGATGTTACCGTAAAGGGTTCAGGTTTTAATGGGCAGCGCGTTGAGGTTACCCTTTCGGAGGGAACCAGGGAATTGAGCCGTGCGTCACTGGTCCTTGGCGAAGGAACTCGGGAATACCCGGTCCGCCTCTCTTATGTACCGCAAGGTGAGGGAACAAAAAAGTACCTGGTGAAAGTCTCTACTCTGGGTGGAGAATTGACTCTCACCAACAACCGAAAAACATTCTTCGCGAAGGTACTCAAATCCAAACTGCGCGTCATCATGATTGCGGGTGCGCCTGGCCCCGACTTGTCCATCGTGAAACAAACACTTATAGAAGACAAAAATCTTGATGTTCGTTCCTTCACGCAGCGACAGCCCTCCGGCTTTTATGAAGGAACGCTCACAAGTGCATCGCTCGATTCTGCAGACTGCGTTGTACTTATCGGGTTTCCCACGTCTCAAACGACGAGCACCGTACTTGACCTCGTTCGCGTTGCTGTTGTTCAAAAAAACAAGCCCCTGTTGTTCATCAATGGAAAAGCCGTTGACGAAAGCAAACTCCAGGCGCTCAACTCCGTTCTTCCTTTTGTTCAAGCGTCACAGCGGTCAACGGTTGAACAGTATGTATTCTTCCAGCCTGCCGACGCGCAGAAAAAACACCCTATTCTTAACACCGGGGCCGGAGAGGACGCAGCAGCCTGGAACAAGCTACCCCCGATCTTCAAGACCCAAACGAGCTACAGGGCAAAAACCGAAGCGACCACTCTTGGCTTCGTAAGAATTCTCAATGTCCCTCTCCAGGAGCCGTTGGTCGCATTCCGAAACGTCAATCGCCAGAAATCTCTCGCGGTCCTTGGCTACGGCATCTGGCGCTGGCGCCTTATGGCGCGGGGAACACCCGAGACCGAAAAACTCCTTTCGATCTTTCTCAGCAACAGCATTCGCTGGCTGACAACGCACGAAGACAACAGGCCTGTCAAGGGATCGACAACGAAAGAATTGTACACGCAGGGTGAGCCGGTTGAATTCACTGCCCAGGTGTACGATGCAAGCGCGAACCCGGTCGATAACGCACAAGTGCGTGTTACCGCACAGCAAGAAGGGAAGGAATTTGAAACGACGCTGACACAAATTGGTAACGGCCGGTACGAGGGAAAGATCGACGGTCTCAGCGAAGGCGATTATACATTTCGCACCGCCGCGCAAGCAGATGGGCAGCCTTTGGGTGAAGATCAGGGGCGGTTCACCGTGGGGGAACTCAATCTCGAATTTCAGGACCCAAGAATGAACACCTCTCTTCTCCGCGAACTTGCCTTCCGGACAAGCGGCAAGTACTACTCACCCGAGAATATCAAAGAACTTGTAACAGATATAGCTTCATTGCAATCCTTCAAAGCTCGTGACATCCGACGCGCAACAGCCTACGAGATCTGGAACTGGCAATACACTCTGGCGTGCATTGTACTGCTCTTTGGCATGGAATGGTTTATCCGCAAGCGGAGCGGAATGCTCTAAGATCTGCTAACGTTTCGGGTTGTGCTTACGACCCCTTCGTATGCCAACGGTTGACTTTCTTCTCCTTTCATGCTACGTTTCTGTTGCTCGCTCGATGGAAATCAAAGTGGAGAAACTGCAATGCGATCCAACGGTATTCGCCTCCTGTGTTACTCCATACTTCTGTTTTGTGTCGCCCTTAGTTCATCCCGTTCGCAAACCTCGGCTTGGAGAAAAAGATTCTCTTCCGCATCATATACGGTTGGAATAAATCCCCTGAATCCAAACTCTGTTTACGCACAGGGGAATGATGGGGCGTTGTACGTTTCTTACAATAGGGGCGTCACCTGGAATGGCCGTGGTAACATTGGTTCCGGGCCCGTTCGCCAAATCCTGCTTTCTCCTTCCGACACTACAATGATTTTTTCCGCTGCTTTCGGTGGCGGCCTGCGCAGAAGTGCGGATTACGGGTTGACGTGGAATATTGTTTTGCCCAACTACGGGATCGACGGCGAAAGTATAACGTTCCTCACACTGCATCCCGATACAATGTATGCGGGAAATTTTTCTGATGGCGCTGTATACAGAAGTACCAACCGTGGAACAACCTGGCTTTTGCGTGGAACAGCCGGATCAATGCTATGTGCTCTCTCAGTCCGCCCCGATAGCACAAACATTCTCTATGCAGCGACCGGGAATGGCGACCTCTCCAAGTCAACCGATGGTGGGACATCCTGGAGAATTGTTCTGTCGATCAGCACAGCGGAAATACCAGATATTGTTATCAACCCCGTCAATCCAATGGTCGCCTATGGAGCAGGCTTTTCCGGAGGTAACACAGATTGGGGCGTCTGGAAAACAACGGACGGTGGAGAGGTCTGGTCAAAAACTTCCCTGCAAGGCATTTCAGTATGGTCTTTGGCTATCGACCACAACCACCCCAATACGGTGTATGCTGGTGCGTTTTCCGATCCACGACCCGCTGTGTTCAAAACGTCGGATGGCGGGACAACGTGGGATACGTTACGGGCTGGTTATCCTGCAGGCGGAGACTCGTGGAGTCTGAAGGTCCATCCACTGGATCCTAACGTTCTTTGGTTGAGCATCTCGGGTTCACTATCGAGCGGGGTCTTTCGCTGGTCAACCTCAACAACAGAGATTCGCGGCGCTGTTCTCGATACAACAACAAATGATACTGTACGAAACGGCACTGTTCGCATAACTGCAACGGGTGATTCGGTAAATCTTTCGGGTTCGTCGGGCCTGTTCAGCTTTCATTATTTTGAGGGGGACCCGTCTCTTGCCCCAACCGTTAGTGTTCAGGCATATCCATATTTCACGAGCGGCCAACAGCTCTCGTTCTCCCTCGATTCTGTTGTTGATCAAAACCTTTCTCTGCAAAAACTTACGTTCTGTTCTGTTCACGGAACAATAAGAGACTCCATCACCCTGCAGCCGATTTCTGCAAAACTGACTTTGTTCTCTACAACTTCGATTGGACCCGCCCTGTTTACCCATATTACTGATGGAAATGGAGATTTTAATTGGGACAGCGTGTTCATTTCCTATCCCCCGGTTCTAAGGTATGACAAGCTTGAAATCAGTCCTCAATTTCCATATCGCCAAATGAGAATTGCACCTCTAACGCTCGACACTGCAGGACTCGCTATCAACTTTCGCCCGGGCATTGCCGATATCATGATCACTTCACCGGTCGGGAGCGGTAACTATTCTGATTTCTACACCAATGCACTCGACAGCCTCGGATTAACTCACTACGTCTGGGATCAAGATCGGCAAGGCCCAGCGCCATTGAGTCGAGCGAATGAAGTACAAAAAAATACTCTGGTCTATTTTACCGGCGTTGACAGCGTTACTTTGACGAATGCGGAATTGGACAGCCTCACCGCTTGCGTCAACGCTGGCTGTAATCTTTTTGTAACAGGGCAGAATTTTGTAGAGAAGAACAATTCGTCCGCTTTCGTTACGGAATATATCGGGGTATCGTTCGCAGGCAACTCCACAATCGTCACTGTGCGCGGAGTGACGGGCGATCTCTTTTCAGGCGCAACGCTCTCGACCTTTTCGCCACCCCTTGAGACATCAAGAGACAGCCTGCGTATCAACAATCCACGTGTCCACGATATTCTGCGCTACGGGACAGTCTCACTGCTTGGAGTTGCCGGTGTTCGTCTTGACAGCATTGGCTCGGGCGGCAAACTTATCCTCTTCGGATTTGGTTTCCAGGCAATCTCTTCTGCATCAACAAGGAGGGCCGTGATGCAAAGGGTAATCGGCTATTTTGATGGCTCCATCATCGTGGGTGTTGAAGTAAACCCATCCTTTTCTCTGCCAACCATTTACAGCTTGAAACAAAACTTTCCGAATCCCTTTAATCCTACCACTATGATCGAGTACACCTTGCCGCAGCCGGGCTTCGTCTCAGTGAAGATCTACGATGTACTCGGCCAGGAAGTCGCCATGCTTGTGAATGAAACAAAAACGGCCGGCAAATACACGGCCGAGTGGCGGGCTAACGCCATTGCAAGCGGGATATATTTTTGCCGTATGCAGGCAGGCACGTTTGCCGCGAGCAGGAAATTGTTGTTGTTAAAATAGTATCTGCACCGAATAATCCCTATCTTACCTGCGCTTTCCAATTTCACGGACCGTCTAAATCGTATTGTTTTTCCCGTAGAGGAAAAACGTCGTCTCCGCATCGAACATCAGTTCATTCTAACAGGAGGTTCTCATGATATTCATACTTTGTCTGATTGTTACTGTTATCGCGCTGGTTGCCTGGCGCTCGTCACGAAAGAAACTACAGACAGAACACAACCCCATGTTTCGCACAGCTACGTTTGTTTCCGGCACGATTGCGTTGCTCTTTGCAGCAGCATCGTTGTCTCAGTTCTTTACAATTATTCCCGCGGGTCACGTAGGCGTAGTAAACTTCTTCGGAACTGTTTCTCCAAAAACATTGCCGGCTGGAATCAATCCGATGAATCCCCTTGCCACCGTAATCGAGTTTTCCATACAGACCAAAGAGCTCAAGGAGAATATGAATGTACTTTCACGGGAGGGGTTGACTATTGGTTTGGAGATCAGCGCGTTGTATAGGCTCGAAGCTGATTCAGCAGCAAGAGTCTACCAGACGGTGCAGGGTGGTGATTATGAAAGCATCATACTTATCCCTCAGTTCCGTTCAATCAGCCGGGCAGTTACAGCAAGCTTTCAGGCGAGCGCGCTCTACTCCACCGAACGGGAGCGCTTGAGCGTTGCCATTCAAGAAGAGTTGTCAAAAACGGTGGGACCGCGGGGTGTTTTCATTGAGTCTACCCCCCTGCGTAATGTTTCGCTCCCGACTCAACTGACAGAAGCAATAGAGCAGAAGCAGAAGGCGGATCAGGAGAGTCAGCGGATGGAGTTCATTCTTACAAAGGAAAAACAGGAGGCTGACAGGAAGCGGATTGAAGCAAAAGGTATCGCTGACTTTCAGGCAATTGTCGCCGCAGGTATCAGTGAGCAGCTTCTACGGTGGAAGGGAATTGAGGCAACAGAAAAACTGGCAGCTTCACCAAATGCAAAGGTTGTTATTGTGGGGTCGGGGAAGGACGGATTGCCCGTTATTCTTGACACAAAATAATACCCTGCCACAGAAAAAAGCCAGGCAAGTAACATGCCTGGCTTTTCTTGTTTATTTCTTTTTCGGCTTGGGTTTCTTCTTCGGATTTTCTTTCTTCATCGACCGTTTGGGCTGATCAAAGAGCGTTGGCTCGGCGGCTTTCGCTGCATTCTTTTCAATCGGCTTGATGACCAGCACCTCTGTCGTCTTCACCGCCTCAATGGCTGACTCATCATCTTCGGCCATTACAGCGGCCACATCGGAAATGGTGTCTCCTTGATCGAGTCGTATCAAACGAACTCCCTGTGTATTCCTTCCCGCCACCCGGATATCAGATGCGTGCTGACGAATCACAATGCCACCGCTTGTCACAATCACGACATCATCGCTCTTAACAACTTCTTTTATCGCCACCATTTTTCCGGTCTTCTCGGTTGTCTTGACTGTAATAATACCCTTCCCGCCACGATGACTTACCCTATACTCGTTTGTCTCGCTTCGTTTGCCATATCCGTTCTCTGTTGCAATGAGAATGGTTGTGCCCACCCGCCGCAGAACAACAGCGCCAACGACTCTATCCTTCTTCTCAAGTCGTATCGCACGTACTCCGGAGGCTGACCTTCCCATCGACCGGACCTCCTGCTCATGAAATCTAATGGCGACTCCTTCTCGCGTGCCAATTACAATATCCTGCTTACCGTCTGTGAGGCGAACATCGATTAACTTGTCGTCTTTACCCAACCCAATGGCGCCAATACCACTCTTTCGCGGGTTGCTGAACTCTTCGAGAGCGGTTTTCTTTATCAGTCCCTGCGCAGTAACCATTACCACAAAGAGTGGATCCTCAAAATTTTTCACCGCAACATACGACGCGATACTTTCATCGGGTTCCTTGGAAATCAGATTCACAATGGACTTTCCGCGCGCCAACCTGCTCGCCTCTGGAATTTCAAACACCTTCAGCCAGTAGCATCGCCCCTTGTCCGAGAAGAGCAACACATAATTGTGCGTCGAAGCGATGAACATATGCTCGATGAAATCATCTTCCTTGGTCGTCGCACCGGTGCTTCCCCTTCCTCCACGCGACTGCCGCCTGTAACCGCTTACTGGAAAACGTTTGATGAATCCGCTGTGACTGATTGTAATGACCACTTCCTCTTCCGCAATCATATCTTCGATGCTGAACTCTTCGGCCTTGTACACAATTTCAGTGCGCCGCTCATCACCGTACTTTTTCTTTATTTCGAGGAGCTCCTCCTTGATAATTTCCATCTGTAGTTGTTTGCTCTTCAAAATTGCTTTCAGCCTCTCGATGAGCTTTATTGTCTCGCGATATTCGTCCTCGATCTTCTTACGTTCGAGACCGGTCAGGCGCTGTAACCGCATATCAAGAATGGCTTTAGCCTGGAGCTCGGACAGCTTGAACTTTTTCATCATGCCGAGCTTTGCAGTCTCAGTGTCTTTCGATGCCTTGATTAGCTTTATGAGAGCATCAATATTATCAAGCGCGATAACGTAACCTTCGAGAATGTGTGCCCGCTTTTCTGCTTCATCCAGTTCGTACTTCGAGCGCCGAACAACAACATCGTTCCTGTGGGCAACGAACTTCTCGATCATGTCCTTCAGCATCAGCACTTTCGGACGACCTTCAACCAGTGCAAGCATGATTACGCCAAATGTTGTCTGCATCTGGGTGTGCTTATAGAGATTGTTTAGAATAACCTCAGCGTTTGCCTCACGCTTCAAGTCAACCACGATCCGAAGCCCATCGCGATCTGATTCGTCTCTGATGTCGGCAATATCGTCCAACTTCTTTTCGTTGACCAACTCCGCAATCCGTTCAATCATGCTTGCTTTGTTCACCTGGTACGGAATTTCGGTGACAACTATGCTCTGCCGATCGTTCTTGCCTGTTTCTATTTTTGCCTTGGCCCGAACAACTATTCTGCCACGACCTGTGGTGTATGCATCCTTCACGCCTTCGTAGCCATAGATAATGCCACCCGTTGGGAAGTCAGGAGCCTTGACGATCTTCATCAGTTTTTCATTGCTGATTGTGTCTTCTTTGATGAGAGCAAGACAGGCATCAACGACTTCGGTGAGGTTATGTGGAGGAATGTTGGTTGCCATGCCAACTGCGATGCCGCTGGACCCGTTGACGAGAAGGTTGGGAACCATCGACGGCATTACAGAAGGTTCCTTGAGTGTATCGTCGAAGTTCGGTGTAAATTCCACCGTGTTCTTCTCAAGATCCTTCAGCATCTCCTCTGCAATACGCGAGAGGCGGGCCTCTGTGTATCGCATTGCGGCGGGCGAGTCGCCATCAACAGACCCAAAGTTTCCCTGACCATCAACAAGCGGATAGCGCATGGAGAAATCCTGTGCCATGCGTACCATGGTATCATAGACTGCGCTATCTCCGTGGGGATGGTACTTGCCAAGCACCTCGCCTACAATACGCGCCGACTTCTTGTATGGCCGGTTCGCTGCAAGCCCCAGTTCCTGCATACCAAACAAAACACGGCGATGTACAGGCTTCAGTCCGTCACGGACATCCGGAAGCGCGCGCGCAACGATGACCGACATCGAGTAATCGATGTACGATCCGCGCATCTCATCTTCAATATCGACAGGAAGTATTTTTTCGTTTGCGGTTGCCATGCATAATCCTAATCAAACACTCATTCAGGTAAGATTATTTCTTTTAGCTATATATCCAGGTTGCGTACATATTTTGCGTTTTTTTCAATAAACTGCCGCCGCGGCTCAACTTCGTCTCCCATAAGGATGGAGAACGTACGGTCTGCATCCGCCGCGTTCTCTATGCTGACCTGCAAAATTGTGCGTGTTTCGGGATTCATCGTTGTGGACCAGAGTTGCTCGGGGTTCATTTCGCCGAGACCTTTGAATCGTGAAATTGCAATGCCGCTTCCTATGATGACCGCCCCCTCTTCGGGAATGGTTTCTACAATATCCTTCACGCCTTCTTTTTTTCCTTTGTCCTGTGCTAGGCGTTTCACGATTTCATCGCGCTCTTCTTCGTCGTACGCATACAATTCCTGTTTCCCCTTTTTCACTTTGTATAAAGGTGGCTGTGCGATGTAGATATGTCCGAGCTCGATAAGCTGCTTCATGTAGCGGAATAGGAGAGTGAGCAACAGTGTACGTATGTGCGAGCCATCGACGTCTGCGTCGCACATGAGGATGATCTTGCCGTACCGAACCTTTTCCGGGTTGAACTCCTCACCTGCACCCGTACCAATGGCTGTGAAAATATTTCGTATTTCTTCGTTCTCTAAAATCTTATGGAGCCTGGCCTTTTCCACGTTGAGAATTTTTCCTTTCAGCGGAAGAATCGCCTGAAAGCGTCTGTCTCTCCCCTGCTTTGCACTTCCCCCTGCGGAGTCTCCCTCGACGAGATAGAGCTCGCAATGTTCAGGATCGTTGATCGAGCAATCAGCAAGCTTACCGGGCAAGCCTCCTGATGTAAGAGCATTCTTGCGGCGCGTCAGGTCTCGCGCTTTCCTGGCTGCCTCACGCGCTTCCGCGGCGCGCAGTGATTTTTCAAGAAGCCTTTTTGCATCTCCGGGATTCTCATCCAGCCATGTTCCAAGAGCTGATCCGATCACTCCCTCGACGATGCTTTTTACTTCGCTGTTTCCAAGCTTCGTTTTCGTTTGTCCTTCAAACTGTGGCTCGGGGACTTTCACGCTGATAACACCCGTAAACCCCTCTTTGAAATCATCGCCCGTGAGGGAGATTTTTCCTTCCTTGATGATTCCGTTTTTATACGCGTACGTGTTCAGCGTGCGCGTAAGCGCCGTGCGAAATCCGACGAGGTGAGTACCACCTTCGTGCGTATTGATATTGTTTACGTAAGTGAAAATGTTCTCGCTGTATTGATCGTTATACTGAAACGCGGCTTCCACCTCCACGGTACGACCGTTTTCATCCTTATCGGTACCCTCGGCATAGAACACCTTTCTCATGATTGATGGCCGCGTGGAGTCTGTGTACTTTACAAATTCCACCAGACCGCCTTCAAAGTGGAACGTCTCCTCCTGTTCGCTCTTTGCGCGCAGATCAAGTATGCGAAGCGTGACCTTTGAATTGAGAAATGCAAGCTCGCGGAGCCGTTCAGCGAGAGTCTCAAACTTGAATACGCGGTTTTTGAATATTTCCCCGTCGGGCATGAACGTTATGCGCGTCCCGGTTTGTTTCTTATCCGCTTTGCCCGTAATTTTCGCCGGCGCAACTGGGTCGCCGCGTTTGTATTTCTGATACCATACCTTTCCGTCGCGATAGACCTCCACTTCCAGCCACTCACTCAGCGCATTCACCACCGAAACACCAACGCCGTGAAGGCCGCCTGAAACCTTATAGGTGTTCTTATCAAACTTGCCTCCTGCGTGAAGAACAGTCATCACAACTTCGAGTGCAGAGCGCTTCTCTTCCTTGTGGATATCAGTGGGAATTCCGCGCCCATCATCCAGCACAGTAACCGCACCATCCTTATTGATTGTAACTTCAATGTTACTTGCATAGCCGGCGAGGGCCTCGTCAATTGAGTTATCGACCACCTCATAGACAAGGTGATGAAGACCGCGCGCGCTGACGTCGCCGATGTACATTGCTGGGCGACGTCGAACCGCTTCCAGCCCTTTGAGCACCGTGATATCCTGAGCCGTATAACTGGCGCCATTGGTACCGTTCTGGCCCTTTTTGTGCGACGTTGGATCCGTGGACACAGTCTTCTCTTTAATCAATCCTGCTTCTGTTTTCGCCATTGCTTAGTTCTTCGCTAGTGTGTTTTAACGAAACCGAATTTCTTTTACTATTTTTTTTCCCATTGCGTTGTTGATTTTCTCGACGATTTCAAGCCGCCTCATCGCCAACTCTGCCCGCCAGGGCGCCGTCGAAACACCAACAAACAAAATTCCGTTTTCCATTCTTTGCGCTTGTGTAACCCTTGCAATTTTTTCCCCCACGAGTGGTCCCCAGGAAGTCACAACATCATATTGTCTCAAGGTTTTCGTGAGACCCAACCCTCGAACAAAGCTTTCGATCGCAGAGCTGATGTGCTCGGGTGATTTCTTTTGTGTTCCCCTGTCACCCCGGGCGGCACGTACCGGCTTCAACATAAAACTTTCTGTTCCTTCCGTTCCAGCTTACCTTTCCATGAAACGCGGACTCATCCGTTGTTGTGATCACCGTTTGACCAAGGCTGTCTACAAGATTCAAAATATGCTGGGCCCGGCGCTGGTCCAACTCACTAAAAACATCATCCAGCAAAAAGATCGGTGCTTCATTTCGCCTTTCCTTAAGATAGAAAAATTCCGCCACTTTCAGGGCCACTTGGAGTGTTTTATGCTGTCCCTGCGATGCGTATTTCTGTACGCTGATCCCGTTGATTCTCATCCGCATATCATCCCGGTGTGGACCTACCAGCGTCAGGCCGCGTCGTAATTCCTCTGTGTGTGCTTTTTCAATCTCCTCTGCCAGGACGGCCGCTATAGCATCTGCCCCGTTCCGATCGTCGATTTTGCATGAAGAGACATATTCGATCATCGGTTCTTCTTGGGCTTCCACAAGGCCCGCGTACGCTCTACCCACATAGCGTTGAAACTCATTCACAAAACGTTCTCGTTGCAGAATAATCCTCCCTCCGTACCGCGCCAAACTGATGTTCCATGGTTCGATAACTTTCCCGCAATCCCGTCCGTTGAGCCTGGCTTCTGATAGGATTCTATTTCTCTGCTTCACAACCTGTCTGTACTCCATAAGGTCTCCCAAATAGATTTGACTGAGTTGTGAAAGAATCAGATCAATGAACCTGCGTCTGTCTGCTGGGCCTCCAAATGTAACCGCGTTGTTCTCCGGCGAAAGTATGACAACCGGAAATCTTCCTATCACCGACCCGAGCGTTTCCGGTCTCGTATGATTTATCGTAAACTGTTTTTCGCTCTCGGGAAGCGTATACGTCACTCGCACCGTATGAGAAAGATGCGTGTCGCTGACAATCGTACCTTCTACTTCAAAGAAGTCCTTACCGATTTGGAGCACGGTTGCGTCATTCGCAGCATGAAAGCTTTTGGTAAGACAGAGAAACGAAATTGCTTCAAGTATGTTTGTTTTTCCCTGTCCATTTTTTCCAAGTAGTCCATTTATCCCCTCCCCGAAATTCACTGTGCTTTCGCTGTGATTCCGAAAATTCCTGATGTGTACATCCGTTACTATCATTCAGCCAGACGTTCATTATATACAACAGCCCCGCTATAGACGGGGCTTTCGGATGTGTAGCAAAACCTGCCACAATTCAACTATTCAATCGCACAGGCATCACGAGCATAACAATGTCATCGCTGTCGTTGGGTACAACGGGCGAAATTATTCCCGCTTTTGTTGGTGAACTAAGCCGTAGCGAGATTTTCTCTGAATCCAGGTGCGAGAGTATATCCAACACATAGTTTGCGTTAAAACCTATTTCTATGTCGTCATTTGTATACTCACACGGAACTCCCTCTTTTGCTTCACCTCCAAAATCAATGTCTTGTGCACTTACTGCTAATTTTCCCTTGGTTAAGGTTAGGCGTACCTGGTGTGTCGTTGCGCTCGAATACAAAGCAACACGACGGATAGAAGAAACCATCGCATCTCTTTCAACGGTCATTACCTTATCGTTTTCCCGCGGTATGACACTCTCGTAATTTGGGTATGCTTCATCAATAAGGCGCGAAATAATCGTCAGTTTGTTTTGTACAAATTTAATATGCGTTTCGTTTACTCCCAACACTACGTCCCCACTTTCAATTGACCTATTCACTAGATTAAGCGCCTTTGCTGGAATAACAACATCTCGTTTCATCAAGGTTGCTTTTGCCAATTTAAAACCAAGTTTAACAAGCCTATGTCCATCAGTTGACACCGCTGTTATTTCTTTTCCGCGTGGCTGTAAAAGGACACCCATCATCGCAGGGCGCAGTTCATCTACACTTACAGCAAATACAGTACGGTGAATTATTCTTTTAAGTGAGCTACTTTCTAAAAGCATATCCTCTGTTGTTTTAATCTGCTGTACCTGAGGAAATTCCTTCGCAGATTCTCCGGTTAATACATACTCACCATTATCTGTTGTTATTTTTATCTTATTCGTTGTAGTATCTATTAAAAATGTTGTAGATGTATCCCTCAACTCTTTAATCGTATCCAATAAACGTTTTGCTGGCAGTGCTACTGTGCCATCTTCTGAACCTGTTACATCCAATGTTGCTATGATTGATAATTCCAAATCGGTCGCTGTCATTGTAAGTGTATTACTGCGCAGATCAAAAAGAATATTTTCTAAAACAGGCATTGGAGATTTTGTTGAAACAACGCTGCCCATTTTGGATAGGGTACGTTGGAGATCACTACTGTTGGAAGTAAATTTCATCGTGCTCTCCTATGGCAGGAAGATAATGAGGTATAGTGAAGTAGTACAAAACAGTCTAAATTTAATGAATTATTCTGATAAATCCAAGTTCAGAGCAGTATATACTATATATATACTATGTGTATAGATAATATATTAGGAGTAATAAGATATGAAGTTAAGATGTTGACAAAGAAAATTTGAATCATTGTATGTAACCAATTAAGTTGATCTGAGAGTCCTCAGTATAAAGAAAATTATTAGGTGATAGAGTGTGAATATGTATAAAATTTATTCATGTAGGATGACGCTGACGAAATTGTGTAACGAAAATGATAACGTGTAAACAACGCACTCACATAGATACACAAGATATAAGACCTGTTTTTCACCTGTTGTCAACATTTAAGTAGATATCGACACTCAAACGCGGCCAAGGAGATTGAGTCTACGCCTGATTTGTTGCACATTTGCTTGATATTTTGAATCAAGGCGCATTTGATCTTCCACTGACTGGTAGGCATGAATTACGGTGCTGTGGTCTCTTCCACCAAAGTGCAAACCTATTGTCTTTAGAGAAGAATTAGTCAGTTCTTTTGCAATATACATAGCTATTTGTCTCGCATTCACTATTTCCTGTTTGCGAGTTTTTGCCCGGATCAGATCCTCGGGGATGTTGAAATAGTCACACACAACACGCTGTATCTCTTCGATAGTAATAGGAGACTTAATGTCTCCAACAACCACTTTCAAAACCTCACGTGCCAAATCAACAGTGATCGGTCTTCCCTCAAGAGAAGCCTTAGCAAGCAAGCTGATCAAACATCCTTCTAGCTCGCGGATGTTGGTCGTAACGTTGCTAGCAATACACTCAACAACATCCTGCGGGAGGTCGATGTTGTCACCCTCGCTTTTCTTACGCAGAATAGCGATACGGGTCTCGAGGTCGGGAGGCTGAACGTCGGAAGTAAGTCCCCATTGAAATCGTGAAAGCAGACGATCATCGAGCCCCTTTAGTTCCTTAGGCGGTCGATCGGAAGAAAGGACTATCTGTTTCCCGATCTGGTGGAGTTCATTGAAAGTATGAAAAAATTTATCCTGCGTTTTTTCCTTGCCGGAAAAGAACTGTATATCGTCCACAATGAGAATATCCATGCTTCTGTAGAAAGCAGAGAAATCACTGATTCTATCGCTCTGGATCGCATCAACAAATTCGACGGTAAACTTCTCGCTAGAAACATAAATGACCCGCTTGGCCCGCCCGTTCGCCAGAGCATAATTTCCCAAAGCTTGCATAAGATGTGTTTTGCCAAGGCCGGTTCCTCCGTAAATCACAAGAGGATTAAACGACGTGCCGCCTGGATTATTGGCCACCGCCGAAGCAGCAGCCCTCGCGAGTTGATTACTATCTCCCTTGATGAAATTGTCAAACGTGTATCGGGGATTTAGAAAACTTTGGAACGCACCAGGTTGATCATTTTCGTTTCGTTGCTCCTGAGCTATTGTGGACCGCACACGGAACGAATCTGGTTGGGGAGGAAAAGTACGATTGTCCTGTCGGGTTGGCGACCGAAGCACAATTCCGGGGTCAAGGTCTTGCGGCATCTCCTCGGTTCGCAGCGAATACTCAAGTTTGGTGTCAGCCCCCAAAACTCGCGCCATCGTGCTATTGATCAATCCGCTGTAATGTTCTTCAAGCCAATCATAGAAAAACTGACTGGGTACTTGTATCGTTAGCTTGCCATCTTTCAGAGTAAGCGGAACTATAGGCTCAAACCAAGTCTTGAAACTTTGGGTGTTCACGCTTTCGCGTACCAATTCGAGACAGGCTGACCACGCACGGCCAGCCCGCTCAACTTCAATTGATTGAGTCACTGCCAATGAAACATCTTCCATATAGAGAATTCCTTAAAGATAAGAGCCGCGTGAAAACCAAGTTACCCACACATAGAAACCGGTTATCCACAAAGATACAAACACACTACCCCAAATCGATCTTCACAGGCATATTTAGTCCCGACATTATCCACAGCCTGTTGGTATATAGAAATGAATAAATCACAATATGTTACAAGAGAATGACAAGATTGTGAACATAGACGAATCGTAGGGGGTTAAGAACAACAGGCCAGATATAAGCAAATGCCTAACGCCGTCAAACTTGCAAACAAGTTATCAACCAGCATTGCGTGCTTCTAACTACAGATGATTATAAGACAAGAACAACACGTACGCAAGCTAAAAATTCTCAACTATTGATAATTTTCTTGTAACTCTGGCATTAGTTTTATAGATTGTAACACAAATCCAGTGTAGCGGAAAGCACAAGGAGGATTGTCTTGTTCCGGACAACCCTCTTTTTTTGCTCTGCCTGCCATATAGTCTTTTAGCTGAAAAGTAAGAGCCCACAGACATGAAGAGAACATTCCAACCGCACAACAGAAAAAGAAAGAACACGCACGGGTTTCGTGAACGCATGGCCACGAAAAATGGCCGAAAAGTTCTATCGCGCCGAAGAGCCAAGGGTCGTCATAAACTCTCTGTTAGTGACGAAAGGCATTAAGCCGATCGGCGTTTACAACAGAGGTTAAGCTTTGAGAAAGCCGGAAACGCTGAGAGGTTATCGAAGCTTTAAGCGCGTTTCCGTCCTAGGAACACGTATCGACGGTGATTTGCTGAGGTGCTATTTTATTCTTGAGCACAGAGAGCATGCTGGCTTCAGGGTAGGTTACAAAGTGTGGCGCCAAGACTATAAAGCTACACAACGTAACAGGATAAAGCGGTTGATGAGGCAAGCTTTTTCAAGTGAAAGCCACAGTCTGAACGGTGTACTTCAGCGTATTTCTTGCCAAGTCTCCCTGGTTCTTGTTTTTTCAGGGCCGAAGAATACACCCGCCGAAAAAATAAAATTGCTTAAAGTTCAAAAGGATGTTGGAATGTTTTGCAGTACTATAGCAAAGAGTCTGTGGTAGGGATGTAT